>NZ_DATHGC010000302.1:0-10394 GCF_035317785.1 Pedobacter sp.
AACTTAAGAAAAGATGGAAACCCAAAAAGTATAAAATAAAAGAAATACAACTTGTATAACTCCGACAGGAATAACAAATTTGCGTGTATAGTCAATTCAAAATTAAATCAGTAACCTGTATAGCTATAATAGGGTAAGACAGTTCCATTACTGCCCCGGACTTGCTGCGTACTTCCTGCGCTTAACGGTACTTTTAACCGCAGGAAGTACGCAGAAGTAGCGCAGGATGTGCGCAGAAAGCCGTATTAAATTAGTTTTTTATTGCCCTCAGCATCTCTCTTTTTCCTGGTGCGCCCGGCAACTTCTCTACTGTAAAGCCTATACTTTTTAAAGCACGCTTGAGCTTTCCGGTAATGGCATAGGTAACAAAGACCCCACCGGGTTTTAAAAACTGGCAGGTATGGGCGATGATCTCATCACTCCACATTTCCGGCTGATGCTGTACAGAAAAGGCATCGTAGTAGACCAGGTCAAATTGCTGTTCGGTCTGGTACCTGTGCAGCCAGGTGTGGACAATTCTGAGCTGCTGCTCCGGCTGGATGTTTACCGTTTGCTGCATGGCCTTTCCATAGTTGTGGATCATGTTGTCCCAGATCTCTGCGGGGATGTAATTGTTGTAGCCTGTGGATTCGAGTTCTTCATTGGTCAGCGGAAATGCTTCTAAAGAGGTATATTCCAGTTTGATCTTGTGCCATGCGCAGTAAGCGGCGCTCAGCAAGAAGTTCAGTCCGGTACCAAAGCCTACTTCCAGGACACTGATCTTCTGGCTGGGAAACTTAACCGCGGCATGCTCCAGGCCGGCGGCGATAAATACATGCTTGCTTTCCTGAAGTGCGCCGTGTTTGGAATGGTAATGTTCGCCAATGGCTTCATTGTACAGCGTGTTAGAGCCATCGGCGGTCGGGGTGATCTTGTTCATCGGTACAAACTTAGTAAAATTGGAGAATGGTTGCCGGATTACTGTTAACTTTAGACTTTAATGAGCTGTTATGAATATTGAAACGTTAAGAGATTACTGCCTGAGCCTGAACGGCACAACAGAAGGGATGAAATGGGATCACCTTTGCTTTATGATCGCTGAAAAGATCTTTATCCTGGCTTCACTGGAAGATGGTAACCTTTGTATGAAATGCGACCCTGAGGATTTTGATGAACTGGCCGCCAGGCCGGGAATAAAACAGGCGCCTCATTTTGCCCGCAGACAGTGGATAGCAATCGATAGTATGGACGTGATGACCGATAAGGAACTGATGGAACGGGTGGCAGCATCAAGAAAACTGGTGCTGAGCAAACTGAGTAAAAAGCTGCAGGAAACGTATGCCTGATCCTGGCGTGCGCTAGGGTAAAATCTGTGCTTTTGTAACTTATATGCGTGAATGGCTTTGATTTGCTTTCGATTAAGAAATTTTATTTAATCTTATATCGCCAAATTAAAGGAACACATTTTAACTCATCATTTGATATGAAACGATATAAGATCACTACCGTATTTTTGACTTGCCTGCTGATTGTTTTAGGGTTGCAGAGCCACGCCCGGCAGGCAGAAAAGGGACCGCTAAGGGTGGCGGTAGTTGGTACCAGTCATGGCCATGTGCCCTGGATTCTGAACAGAAAAAACAAATCGGATGTGACCCTGGCAGGGGTATATGAGCCGGATAAGGAGCTGGCAGCTAAGCGCATAAAAGACTTTAAATTAAGCGGTGAGCTGTTTTATACGGACCTGAATAAAATGCTGGATCAAGTGAAACCGGAGGCTGTTGTGGCTTTTGGTTCTGTTTACGATCATGCTATGGTAGTAGAGGTCTGCGCGCCGAGAGGTATCCATGTGATGGTGGAAAAGCCTTTGGCTACAACCCTTGCACAAGCTAAAAAAATGGAGGCGCTGGCAAAGAAATATAAGATCCATTTGCTGACCAATTTTGAAACTTCATGGTACCCGAGCAACGCGAAAGCATACCAGTTGGTAAATGACAGCAATTACGTGGGGGCGATCAGAAAAGTAGTGATCCATGACGGGCACCAGGGCCCGAAAGAGATTGGGGTGGGCAAGGAGTTTTTTGATTTTCTGACAGATCCGGTATTGAATGGCGGTGGTGCATTGATGGATTTTGGTTGTTATGGCGCCAATCTGATGACCCATCTGATGCATGGCCAGCAACCTGTCTCTGTAACTGCGGTAACCAGGCAATATAAACCAGCCATTTATCCAAAAGTAGATGATGATGCCACAATCATTGTCAATTATCCAACCGCGCAATGTGTGATCCAGGCTTCCTGGAACTGGCCGTTCAGCCGCAAGGATATGGAGATTTATGGGGAGACAGGTTATGTGTTTGCTTTGGACAACAATAACATGCGGCTCAGGGCAAAAAATGACAAGAAAGAGCATAGCCTGGTCGTGACTTCAAAGGAAATACCGGTTTATGAAGATCCTTTTGCTTACCTGGCTGATGTGGTGAGCGGTAAGATCACTGTGCCTGAAAACGGCTTGTATTCTTTGGAAAACAATGTAACTGTGGTTAGGATCCTTGAGGCTGCCAAAGAATCTGCTAAAACCGGAAAGACGGTATTGCTGAATACAAAGTAAAAAATTAGGGGGAGTCCGACGTTAGATTCCCCCTGGTTTGTTTGAGCGTTGCGAATATTATGGACTGAACTTCGTGGTCCAGTGTTTCTCTCTTTTCTGTAAAATTAAAGCACGCAACTTTGAAAAGTGGTGACATATTTTATTTTTTTTTATTATTTTAGAAATTATGGAAACTAAGCCGAGAAAGCGTGTCTCTGGCACGATAAGGGATAAAGAGCGTACCATGCTGAAATTGATTGAGGCGGTAGGTGAAATCATCAAGACCGAGGGCTATACGGCACTTGGGGTAAATAATATAGCAAAAAAAGCGGAAGTCCATAAGAAACTGATCTACCGGTATTTTGATAATAATGTCAATAACCTGATCGAGATTTATGTGAAGCGCAAGGATTACTGGCTGGAACTGGCTAAGGATATGGCGGGTATTGAAGAAGTGATCAGTATTCATGGCGGTGAGCCGCTGGTCAGGGAGATTCTGAAAACACATCTTGATCATTTCTACAGGGAGGAAGAAATGCAGAAGATCGTGATCTGGGAAACGAGTGAAAGAAATAAGCTGATGAAGGAGGTGGGGTTGAAACGTGAGGCTTTTGGTGATGAGATCTTTAAGCTGCTGGAGCCCCAATTTGAAAAATCTGACCTTGATTTCCGGGGTATAATGGCGTTGCAGGTAGCAGGCATCATTTACATGGTACTGCAGGCAAAGGCAAACGGCAATCCTTTTTGCGGAATCGACATCAATAAGCCGGAGGGTATGGCGAGGATCCATAAGGCGTTGGACCAGATTGTCGGTTTGGCTTATGCGAACCTGTAAGGTTTGCCTGTTGGTATTATAATGGCGAGAACAAAAATATAATTAGCCCAAAAATAAGAGGTATGTTTTTCGGGCTTTCAGGATGCCTAACCGATTTGTCGCTTTCCCTTCCCCCTCGTTATTTATGCGCCATGCAAATTTCGTAATCTGAGAGAGGACATAGGAATTTTTGCCCTGAAGAAGGGCAAAAATTCCTATGTCCTCTCTCAGATTACGAAATTTGTGAAGCACTAAATTAGCCCCCTACTACCACATTCTGATCCTGTCTTCAGGTTTCTTGTACAATTTATCACCAGGTTTCACATCAAATGCCTCGTACCAGGCATCCATGTTGACCGGAGCGCCGATGGTTCTGTAAGGTCCGGGTGAATGCGGATCAGTTTTGATGAACTGCGCAGCGGTTTCTGGCAAGATGTTTCCTCTCCAGACCTGTGCCCAGGAAAGAAAGAAGCGCTGGTCGGGTGTAAAGCCATCTATCTTTTCTTTGGACTGCCCCTGTTTGGTCATTTTAAATGCGGTGTAGGCCGCGTTCAACCCACCAAGGTCCCCAATGTTTTCTCCCATGGTCAGTTTGCCGATCACGTGAATGGTGTCCAGTACGGTATAGGCGTCGAACTGCTCGCCGAGGGCTTTGGCTTTTGCGTCAAATTTGCTGCGGTCCTCTTCGGTCCACCAGTTCTTCAGGTTACCGTCTTTGTCATATTTGCTGCCACTGTCGTCAAATCCGTGAGACATTTCGTGACCAATCACTGCACCGATACCGCCATAGTTGACTGCATCATCTGCATTTGGGTCGAAGAATGGAAACTGCAGAATGCCAGCCGGAAATACGATCTCATTCATAGTGGCACTATAGTAGGCGTTGACGGTTGGTGGCGTCATTCCGAAGCGGGTACGGTCCACAGGCTTGCCCAGATGGCCGATCATTTCGTTGTATGCCCATTGGCCGGCATTTCTCTGGTTCTGAAAATGGGTGGTTCTGGTAATGGTCAGGCCATCATAGGTTTTCCATTTGTCAGGGTAGCCGATCTTTGGAACAAATGCATGGAGTTTGGCCAGTGCTTTTTCCTTGGTAAGGTCGCTCATCCAGTCCAGGCCTTTGATCCTGATTTCAAATGCTTTTCGCAGGTTGCTGATCAATTCTGTCATTCGCGCTTTAGCCTCTGGCTTGAAATACTTGGCTACATACAGCTGCCCAAGGAGTTCGCCGATGGTGCCGTCTGTGAGTTGGGACATGCGCTGCCATCTGGGGGTTTGTACTTTTTGTCCGCTCTGAACCTGATTGAAAGCAAATGCCGCAGATACAAATGGCGAACTCAGGTGCGGAGCAGCACCTTTGAGGACATTCCATTCGAGGTAAGTTTTCCAATCTGTTACGGAAACTGTCTTCAGCAGTCCGTTCAGGCTAACGAAAAATTTAGGCGCAGAAACCAGAACAGTGTCTTGCCCTTTGACTTTGAATTTGTTAAGAATGTCTGCCCAGTTTAAGTTTGGAGTGGTTTTGCTGAAAGCCGCCACGGTAAATTTATTGTAGGTTTTATCCGGATCCCGCATTTCCACTCTCGGCATCTGGGCATTTGCCATTTGTTTCTCTATGGAGATGACCACTGCTGCTTTTTTCTTTGCTTCAGTGTCCGTTGAACCTGTTAATTTGAACAGTGTGACCATATAGGTTGTGTAGGCCGCGCGGATCTGGAGGCTGCGGGTGTCGTCTTTCAGGTAGTAGTCGCGGTCGGGAAGGGTGATGCCGCCTTGTCCAAACTGAGCAATGTAACGGGTAACGTTTTTATTGTCCTGCCCAACGCCGAAACTGAACATTGGTGCTGCGATTCCAGAACTCCGTAAATAGGAAGAATGATCCAGGATGGCCTGAAGGTCTTTTAATTGTTTGATCTTTTGAAGGTCGGCTTTGATCGGGGTGTAGCCAAGCTTTTCGATTTTTGCGCTGTCCATTGCGGCTGCATAGAAGTCACCAACACGCTTTTTGACAGATCCGGTTGCCGCAGACGGGTCTGCCGCAGCATTCTCTATCAGCCCTTTTACTGCATTGATGTTGAAATCGCGCAGGACATTGAAGCTTCCCCAGCGGGTTTCTTTAGCAGGAACAGGGTTGTTTTTGATCCAGGTACCGCTGGCGTATTGGTAAAAATCATCTCCCGGCTTGACGGTTAGGTCCATATTGGCGTTGTCGATCAGCCTGTCAGGCGACTGAGCCTGAGCGGAATAATTCACAGCCAATAACGCCAAAATTGCCATACAGCTTTTAAGTGTGGTTGTAGTCATAGAAATTAGTTAGTTGTCCGGACGCGACAAGGGCATCTGGGAGATAAAAGTAATAAATAGGCTTTTGGGATGGGAAGTCTAGTGAAAATATTACTTGTTGAACCAATAGTAGATCTTGGTAAGGCCAAGTCTCCTGAAAATGGTGCTGGTAAAATAAAAAACTTTAATGGCTTTCATTGCTAAGTTAGTTTATATGTATTTAACATATTTTAACATACTTTATTGTGCGGGACCGGAAATTCCTGTCTGATTTCTTTAAATTAATTTGCAGCAGCCTTCTTTTTAAGTTTTTGCCGCTGACCGAGGTATAAGCCGAAAACGACAAGCAGTGTACCGCCAATAGTGTATAGGGTAATGGGCTCATCTATAAGCCACCAGGCATAGAAAAAACCGAACAAAGGGCAGAGGAAGAGCCAGAGTGAGGCTTTGACCGTGTCGATTTTTAACAGATAGAACCAGCAGATCAAGCCAATGACAGACACAACAAGGCTGAGCCACAATGCCGAATACACAAAATGGCTGTCTATGATCAGGGTGGAAAAATCGCTGAAAACAAAAGTGAAAGGCAGCAGGAACAGCCCGCCAAGGGCTACCTGCCAGCCATTGATCAGGATGTTTGGCAATGTCCATTTGACCCGTGCATAATATACACTGGCAAAAGAAACTGAGACCATGCTGAGCATGAGTATGATCACTCCAAGTAAACTGCTGCTGCTGTTTTTGAGCAGGGGATAGGTGGCGATGCCAATGCCGGTCATGCCAATAATGATGCTGAATATTTCTGCTTTGGCTGGCTTACGTCCGATAAGCCACGACGAAAGCAACACAATGAGCAGCGGATTGGTGGATGTAGCCAGGCTGCCGATCCCTGCGGCGGTATACTTCATGGCATAGACAAATAAGCCCAGGTACACAGTAGTGTTCAGGAAGCCAAATAAGGCAAGCTGTTTCCATTCTTCTCCTTTGGGCATGCGGTAGGAACGGTCTTTTTTAAATGAATATCCGTAGAGCAATAAAACAATACCTGCTATGAAAAACCGGGTATTCCCAAGTATGAGGGGCGGAGCGGAAAGCAGACCGAATTTGGTCGCTACAGAGGCGGAAGCCCAGAGCATGGCAAAAAGTAAACCGATAGCGATGTTTTTCACCCGAATAGATTGTTGATTTTCACACATCAAAGGTAAGACAAGAAAACACTATATTTCATCAGTCAATCTTAACAAATTTTTCTAAGTTTGGCACAACTTATTATTCATTGAGATTTTATGAAGAGATTTATCTTATCTGTCCAGCTGGTACTGATTGCTGTTTGTGGTATTGCGCAACAAAAACAACTGACCATGCAGGATGCCATCGGCAATGCACGCACTACTTTGGCACCGCAAAACCTAACCCAGATACAGTTTTTATATGGTACGGAAAATTATGTGTATGCCAAACGTGCGGGTAATGAACCGGTATGGATGAAGGGTGGATTTAAGGAGGAAGAAAAATCATTCTTGTCGCTGGCCGAGCTGAATGTGAAACTGAAGGCCGCCGGGCTGGATTCGGCAAAGGCTATGCCCCTGATCCAGTTTAACCAGGGCGCCGATTGGATCATCGGTCTGAATGGTGCTAAGATAGCACTGAACCCAGTCAGCAATAAAGCTACTATACTGGTGGAAGCGGCGCTTGGGGGCAAGACGGGTCTGGAAGAAAGTAGGGCGGGTTATGTGGCTTACCTGGATAATTTCAATTTGTATGTCGCGAAAGGTGCTGAGCAAAAACAGGTAACTACAGACGGCACTGCTGATATTGTGTATGCGTCATCGGTGCACCGTGATGAATTTGGAATCAGTAAGGGTACTTTTTGGAGCAACAGCGGTAAAGTGCTCGCATTTTACAGGATGGACCAGCGTATGGTCAGCGATTACCCGATCATTGACTGGACTACAAGACCGGCAAAGAATGTAAATATTAAGTACCCGATGGCGGGGGATAAAAGCCACGAGGTCACGGTAGGCGTTTATAATGCAGAGACTAAAACGGTGGTTTACCTGAAAACAGGCGAGCCGGCGGAACAGTACCTGACCAATATTGCCTGGAGCCCGGATGATAAATATGTGTACATAGCGGTTCTGAACCGCGGGCAGAATCATCTGAAACTAAATCAGTATGATGCTGTGAGCGGCGTTTTTATTAAAACTTTATTTGAAGAAAAGGATGAAAAATATGTAGAACCGCTGGTACCCATGCTGTTCCTCAAAAATGATCCGGATAAATTCATCTGGCAAAGTAACCGTGATGGTTGGAACCATTTGTATCTGTATGACGGGAATGGGAAAGTCCTGAAACAACTTACCAAAGGCAGCTGGGAAGTGATGGAGGTAAAGGGTTTTGACGCCAAGGGGCAACGGTTGTTTTATATGTCCACAGCGGGGTCGCCGATAAGCCGGAATTTATATGCGTTAAACCTTAAGTCTGGCAAGGCAGTTCAGCTGACCCAGGGGCTGGCTGTTCATGGTGCCCAGGTGAGTACCTCTGGCAATACTGTAATAGATAATTTCAGCAGTCCGGAACAGCCGAGGGTCGTGCAGATTGTGGAAACCGGCTCTTTAAAGACTAAAGTGCTGCTAGAAGCAGCAAATCCACTGTCAGCCTATGCTACGGAGAATTCATCCATCTTTACATTCAAAAGCAAATCGGGTGATGATTTGTATGCAAGTTTATACAAACCCGTTGGTTTTGATGCTTCAAAAAAATACCCTGTCATTGTGTATTGGTATGGAGGCTCGCATGCGCAGCTGATCCTGAACAGCTGGAACGCCGGGGCAGGCGATTATTGGTTCAGGTACATGGCTGAGCGTGGTTATGTAGTACTGACCATAGACACCAGGGGCAGCGACAACAGGGGTAAAGTTTTTGAACAGTCAATGTTCCGCAGGGTAGGCGATGTACAGATGGAAGACATGATGGGTGCGGTGGATTATCTGAAAAGCCAGTCATACGTGGATGCCGCAAATATGGGTTTATTTGGCTGGAGCTTTGGCGGATTCAACACCGTGGATTTTATGGTGAGTCATCCGGGAGTCTTTAAGGCTGCTGTAGCCGGCGGACCGGTGATCAACTGGGCTTTTTATGAAGTGATGTATACGGAACGCTATATGGATACACCGCAGGAAAATCCTGATGGATTTGCGGCGACCTACCTGAGTAATAAGGTTGGTCAGCTCAAAGGAAAGCTATTACTAATCCATGGGCAGCAGGACCCGGTGGTGGTCCAGCAAAATTCAGTTGATTTTGTGAAGAAAGCGGTGGATGCGGGGGTACAGGTCGACTATATGATCTATCCCGGACATGAGCACAATGTGATCGGTAAGGACAGGATACATTTATACCAGAAAGTGACAGACTACTTTATGCAGAATCTGAAATAAGCATCAGGGCACGAATACTTGGTTATAATATTCCTTTCAATTCTTTCGCTACTCGCTCTGCCATCCTCAAAAATCCCAGATCAGAAAGATGGGTCCCGTCTGTAGTCGCCTCATGGTCACTGCCGATGAGCTCAGCGGATTTAATGTAATAGATCCCCTTGTATTTCTCTTTAATCAAACGGTCGTAGCTGGTCTTGAATTCCGCATTCTGACTGGTCAGCCGGGTTTTTGCCTGATTGTCCCAGTTTGCCGCCTGCCTTTGAATGCTTTCTACCATAACGATCGGCACGTCAGGTTTCAGTCTCCTTAATTTGGCAATAAGCGGATAAGATCTTTCCTTAATTTCCTCTGGTGACGGATTAGGCACACAATCCATTACATATACGTCAGCTGGTATTGCGGCCAGCAGATCGGCAATCTCTATTTCCATTTTACCGTTTCCGCTAAAGCCCAGATTGATGGTTTCTACATTGATTTTTCTTGAAAGTATAGATGGATAAGCCATACCCGGTCGGCTGGCTGAGGCACCCTGTGTAATGCTGGAACCGTAAATGACCACTTTTTTCTGGTTTAGATATTCCGGAGCTGCAGGTTTTATTTCTGCGGATTCATCTACTCCTATTTCCAGGCTGCCCAATTCAGTATACAAAGGCAGATAAATTTTGTAATGCCTCATTTGTCCATCCAGGTTGCCGATAAGCGTCCGTGAATTTTCATCTTTTGAAGGGATACCGACTCCGGCAAACTGCCATTTCTTTCCATTCCATCCATACAGATCCAGGCCGCTCACACCCAGGGGAGACATATTGCCCATTACCCGGTAAGGATTTAGTTTCCATTTTGCGGCAATATTTTTAGAATTGGTCTGAAAGGTGATGCTGATACCCGCCGGATTGAGAGAAAGTGTTTGCACAGCTTTAGTCAGGGCTTGCCTTTCCGCTGCTTGTATCCTATAGTAATTTTCGGTGCTTTTTGGCCACTGGCCACTTTTACTGAGGTGCTGGGCGTCAATATATTTGTAGACCGGTCCTTGCTGCGCCTGAGCGGCCGCTATTGTGAACAACAAACAGGAAAGCAGAAAGTATTTTCTTAGTTTCATAGATTTTAGTTATTAAACGCCGTATAAATCATGTCGTTTCAAATATATTCAATTGCGTGTTAAAACATAAATTTGGCATACCTGTCTTTTTTATTCTTATTTTTGCCATTTCAATCTGATACTTTTTTGATACAATGAGCATTTCTACAAAATACGATCCGGCAGCAACCGAAGACAAGTGGTACAGCTACTGGA
>NZ_DATHGC010000303.1:0-15860 GCF_035317785.1 Pedobacter sp.
TGGTAATTATGCCTACCGATTTGGCGTTGACTCCTGCTGCGGCCAACCAGTTGCGCAGCCAGATGTCGTGTGTGCCCCCGGGGAACGTCATGGCAAAAGTCACCTCTTTACGGGCTTTGACAGCTTTAACGGCTTTGGCAACATTCTTTAAATCTCTGAAGCCGACTAATCCGCAGAAATCTTTGGATAGTGTGATGGCCTGTCCGTTGTTGTTCAGCACCATCGCAATTTTCATCTCCGAACCTGCTTTGCCTCCGATTCCGGTGTATACCGAAAATGGCATGGAGAACAGACAGTGAGCGGCGTCCAGCTCACCATTCAATATCTTATCCCGGATAACCGCCCACGATGCTTCCTTGGACAATTGGACGTCGACCCCGTACTTTGCAAAAAAGCCCATTTCTTTTGCGATAACCAGGGGAGCGCAGTCAGTTAGCGGAATAAAGCCTAATTTCACTACCTTTTTAACAGGGTTGGCTGAAGCGCCGGTGAGGAATAGCAAGGTATATAAAGTCCCTGCCAGAACTATTTTGACTATTTTTTGTAAATGTATATTCATTTGAATTGGGATTAATACCGGTTTAAATTATTGTTTGATTGCTAGGGGCTTGCTGTAAAAAAAATCAGGGGTAAACTTAAGTATGAGATAAGCCCAGGTGCCTGTTTTATCAAATGATGCCGCGGTGACATCGTTTGTGGCCTGTGCTTTTGCATATGGCATGTTGCTAGTTGCCTTCATGAGGGAATAGCCCAATTCGATATTGGTAAACTTGTTCATGTTGTAGCTCAGCTGGAGGTCAGCCTCCTTGCCAAGGTTTTTGCCGATGAGCGTTCCGTCAGCTTTTTTCATATCCTGGTTTAATCCAAAATAGTGGAGATCAAGCCCTAATGCAAAAGTGTTGGCTGTATACTTAAATTTGATGTACGGGTTATTTAATCCCCCCTTTGGAGATCCGCTGCCGGCATAGAAATAATCCATATATCCCCAAAACTTATGCGGGGTGCCATAAAGCGGGTCGAAGGAATTGTTTTTGCTGGAGGCCAGGTCTGTAGTTTTGGTTCCTGATAGGACGTCGTAACCTGGTGTTATGCTAAAAAGTCCTTTTTGATAAGTTGCTGCAATGGAATAGTGGAATGCGTTCATTGTGTTTCCGTCCCTGTCGTCTCCTGATTGGTGATAATAGGCGGCTTGTACTGCAATTTTACCAAAGCCTGAAGCATTGCCAAAGGTTGGGCTGATCATCAGACCATAAGTATATCTGTTATTGATTCCATAGTCAAAGGTGTCGGCAGGACTGCTGGGAACAAAACGGCGCCCGTACACGTAGCCTGTGGTAAGGCTGCCGGCAGAATCAAGTTTGTACCGGCCAAAGTTGTCGTTGAAAAGCAGCGCTGAGACTTTGGTCTGGTTAAATTTCCTGCTGAGATAGAGACTGCCAAATGATTTATAATTTTGTGTCGCGCCGTTGGTGCCGGGAGGATTGCTGTAGACAGGTGTTCCTGATTTTGAGCTGTTGTTGACCGTGCTGCCGCCTGCGGCAAGCGGGACGAGACCGGCCGGCAGCGGTACGAGTGTGCCAAGACTATTTTTGACATAGGCGGGTAAATTACCGGGCACATAGTTGGTGTTGGTTACACTGGCAGCATCTGAATTCTGGTTAAATGCATAAGCAAGATCAGCCTGCCAGCCATGATGCATGATTTTTAGCAGAGCCATATCGTGCTGACGTGCCTGTTGCAGCCAGTCCAGATTCCCGATAAGCCGTGAGTCATCATATATTAGTTCCTGCCGGCCTATTTTAAGTGAAAGCTGGTCTACTAATTTGAACTTAATGTTGGTGTCCGCCTTGTTGGCCAGTGTGAGCTCTGCCCAACCTTCATGGAGCATAAACCGATTGCCGTCGGCAGTTGAAATGGTTGAAGCGTCCGCTCCCCAGACCCTGATGTCCTGAACACTTGCGCCAAAGGACAGAAGGTCCCATTTGTAGCCAAAGTTCAGACGGGTGCGCTGCGAAATAAACGCTGCTTTTTTAGCGTCTGATAAAACGAGATTACCATACCCGTCTCGAAGTTCAGTACGGGTACGAAGTTGTGCATTCGGGCTGAATTGGGCTTCCGCCGGGCTGAAACCAAAGAGAGCTGAAATTAAAAATACGGCAAAGATTACGGATTTATAACGTACATTTTTATACATTTGAAAAAGGTTTTTTATTGTTAAAGCGATTGAAAACTATCTGCCTCACTGGGAATGCGACCTCCCGGCGAGGCTTTTTTTTGGGTTAGATTCTCCTCATAGGCAAATTATGTCTGAATTTTTAGTTGTTATCTGGCATAAATATATCCAATATTATGATAATTAACAATTTTATTCGAATAAAATTGGTTTTTAATGATAAAAATCATTTAAATCAACTGTGTTTTTTAAGATTTTTGTTTTTTTTGTCGCGTTTTTTGTTAAAAACATAGTTTTTGTATTAATTTATTCTTTGTTTTTTGTGTTTTTTATGTTGTTTATCCTTTATTTATGTTTTGTTTGTTTGTTTTTTCTCAAAATTTGATTTTAATATAATTTATTTATTTGTTTTTGAGTTTTTGACTGGAAACATAGCTTGAATTTGCTTTTTATGTCATAGTGATTGCTCGTGCTAACGTTTATTCAAAATTGTCTAACTATGCCGTTATTTTCATATGATATTCTTAAATTGGGATAATTTAATTTTACAAATCAAATGAACCACACACCTAATCATTTAAAGCAATGAGAAAACTGATCGCAGTTTGTGCTATCCCACTTTTTTTAATCTCGTGTTCGGCTGTTAAGCAGACAAAATCGGATGGCTGGATCAGCCTCTTTGATGGCAAGACACTTAATGGCTGGAAAAAGAACCAAAATCCAGAAACGTTTAGTGTAGAAAATGGTGCGATAAAAGTAGCCGGTCCGATTTCCCATTTGTTTTACGATGGGCCGGTAAATAACCACGAGTTTAAGAATTTTGAGTTTAAGGCTCAGGTGATGACCAAGCCAAAGGCAAATTCCGGAATCTTCATTCATACAGCATTTCAGCAGGAAGGATTTCCAAATAAAGGATATGAAGTGCAGGTGAATAATTCGCAGGGTGACTGGCGCAGAACAGGTAGTTTATACGGCGTTCAGGATGTAAAGGAAACTTATGTGAAAGATGACGAGTGGTATGAAGAATATATCATGGTTCAGGGTAAAACAGTGACAATCAAGATCAACGGAAAGACAGTTGTTGAATATACAGAGCCCGACGAAGCCGGTAAAAAGAATGCCGGAGGCAAAGCTTTTTCAAGCGGAACCTTTGCGTTGCAGGGTCATGATCCGGGAAGTGTAGTCTTTTATAAAGACATTATGGTAAAACCATTGCCGAATTAAACTATCTAAATGTTTTTTTAATCCTTTACGATAAAAGCAAAAATATTCAATACTTTTATATGTACTACATATAAAAGTATTGAATATGAATTTATTGAAAATTATAAAGGTATTGGGAGTAAGTACCCCGATATTTTTTTGCGGCGGTAGTTTGGATCGTATACAAATTGAGGAAAACCAATATCAGTTGCCCGTTTTAGTCGGTAAACGCGACAACCCGATCATACGGATCAAAATATCAGACATTAAAGAGGGACAAAAGTTAACCAGTATCATAATAAATACTGCAGGCACGTCCAACCTCCGGGATATCAAAACTGTTCGTTTGTATTATTATGGAAAAGATTCTCTTCCCGGAAATATGGAAGCGACCAAAGCCAAACTTTTTTCTTCAACGAGCGCAATAAAAAAGGAAATGGAATTAGAGGGTGACCTGCCCTTAATTACCGGAGATAATTATTTTTGGCTTTCTTACGAATTAAATGAGCACGTTAAGTTATTTGATCAGGTGGATGCAAAGGCCATGACCTTAAAAATAGATGGGAAAAACATTGCATTTAATCAATCGGAAAATGACATAAAACAGCGTGTAGGTATTGCTCTTAGAAAACATGGAATGGATGGAATAAATACATCGCGCATTCCGGGATTAGCCACAACCAATAAAGGAACGCTGATTGCGATTTTTGACGCACGCTATGATAGCGGGAGGGATCTGCAGGGGAATATAGATATCGGCATCCATAGAAGTGACGATGGTGGTAACACCTGGAAGCCAATTCAAATCGCTATTGATATGGGTAAATGGGGAGGCCTGCCTGAAAAATTTAATGGCGTTTCTGATCCATGTATTTTAGTAGACAAAAATACTAACGCTATATATATAGCTGGATTATGGATGCATGGCGTTATTAATGCTGAAGGTAAATGGCTGGAAAGCTTAAACAATGAAAGTACAGACTGGAACCATCAGTGGAAAACAAAGGGGTCACAGCCAGGTTTTGGCGTGAAAGAAACTTCCCAGTTTATGATTGTCAAAAGTACAGACGATGGAAAAACATGGTCTGAACCACTCAATATCACAAAAATGGGGAAAAAAGAAGAATGGTGGCTTTGGGCTCCTGCGCCGGGACAGGGCATCACTTTAAAAGATGGCACGCTTGTTTTTCCTACTCAGGGGCGTGATAAAAATGACCGGGCCTTTTCAAACATTGCCTATAGTAAGGACGGTGGAAATACCTGGAAGTCCAGCAACTATTCAGGGAAGGAGTCGGGCACAGAAACTATGGTTGTAGAATTATCTGACGGTTCAATCATGTTGAATGGGAGAACCGGCGCAAATAAGGATAAAACCGGGGAAGGTAACGGGAGGGTGGTTGCTGTTACCAGAGATTTGGGTGAAACCTGGACGACACACCCTACCTCCAGAAAGGCACTTATTGAACCTGTTTGTATGGCAAGTATTGTTAGACATGATTATATTTTCAATGGGAAAAAGAAATCTGTGCTATTGTTTTCTAACCCCGATTCGAAAACGACGCGTCACCGGATGACCATTAAATATAGTCTGGACGATGGTATGACCTGGTCAGGATCGTCATCACTTAAACTGGATGAATTTAGCAGCAGAGGTTATTCATGTATGACCAGCATCGACAGTGAAACTATCGGTATATTTTATGAAAGCAGCCAGGCCGATATTGCTTTTCAAGCCATAAAACTTAAAGATTTGTTACCAGACCTGTAAGTATTGCCGATTTTTAAACCATTTGCATACGCCTATTAAATCCCGTTAACTGCGATTTATTTATTCCTTCAAAAAAAACTAATAATAGAGAAATAATAGTTCCGCTTTAATTTGGAATATTAAGATTAATGTTTTTATATTTGATATTGTAAATATGTTCTACATAACTACCAAATAAACCAAGGCATACTTACTAACCAGCATAGCTAACCAATATTACTGTATAACCTTTTAATCAATGCTATTTGATTTCAATAAGAAACGGGATTTTACCCTTGCAGGTAATGCTATTTCAATGGAATAATTAGCGACCATTAATGAGCCTGCAATGAAACAAACCAACAAATATTTCATACTGCTGTACGTCACATTAACCATATTTGGAATATCCTGTTCTAAAGAATTTGAAGAGCATTATAACCCTGCTAAGCGAATAGATAAAAATATTATTCAGATACTAGGCGAAGATCCCGAACTCACGGAGTTTGTGAAGCTCATCGATCGGCTTGGACTGAGAAAGACGCTCGGAGAGGCAGCAATATATACTTGTCTGGCGCCAAAGAATGAACACGTTATCGAATATTTTAAAGAAAAAGGATATGCGGCAATTGATGTTGTCCCTGAAGCTGAACTTCGTCAGTATGTGAATAGCCATTTTATTAACGGCATGTATTATAAGTATGATATAGAAAAAAAATATAAAGATGCTGTAAGTGGACTAAACCCTACGAAAGCTACTTATTATACAACCCGTGCAGAAGGTGCTGTACCCGCCAAATCGATCCGGATATTTACCCCTTCGTTTTTCAGTGTACAGCAAGACGACTACAAAACGTTGTTTAACATGGCTGGAGAAGGGTTTATGGTTGAGACAGCAAAAATCTCTGCTGCGAAATACGATATTGACGCAAGCAATGGAGTGATTCATGTGCTCGAGTCACCATTAGCAATCCAGCCACGGACAGACTTGGCGATAGCCGCCGATCCTCAGATTTCTATATTTAACTCATGGCTTGAAGGGCATGTAACTTATACATTAGGTCCAAAGGATGAGTTTGGGAGGATAGATACAACGCTGATCAAATCTTACTCGCTGAGCAGAAATCTGGCGGATGAAAGGATATTGTCTACATTATTTGCCCCAACAGATCAGGCGATCATGGAATATTTCGAACCTTATTTGTCAGATCTTTACAATACCGTCGACTCGATTCCAAAATTGATTAAAACAGAGATTCTCAGAGGTGTTCTGCTTGCAGATACCTGGTATAAGAGTGATATCATAAGAAATAATCCTGAACTGAGGACGACTACTTACCCTCAGATTGTCAATATGATCGCGCCAACAATTGTGGGTTCTGTACTGGCAAGTAACGGTATCATCTATAAAGTCAATAAGTTTATTGAACCCCCAAAGCTGCACAGCGTTGAAGGCGGGGTATATATGAAGAAACGCATCTATGGGCAATGGAACTGGATGTTTGAAAGAACAGACCTGGAGTCAGGTTTAACAGATGGGTTGTTTTATCAGCATAGCGATAAAACAATACTGCTTCAACCTGATGAAGCCTGGGGTTTCCCTCTTGCTGAAGATATGGACGCCGATGCCCGTTTGATCAGGTTTAATGAATGCCGGACGGGCATTCTAAATGTAGACGTACGGAAAGACGGCGGATTTAGAAATAGGTATTACCCCACTGAATTTGGGTATATTTTATATGAGAACGGTAAGTTTATTGATTACACCGGAAAATCTGTCTCTTTATTGAAATCCCAGCCAACCTGGCAGCGTATTAATGGTGCTATATTCGAAATAGACGGGTTTCTTACTCCTATGGATAAACTGGATGTGACCAGAACCGTTTATGCCCTGGTGCAGAAAGACGCACAGCTTTCGCTATTTAAGGATGCGCTTATTAAGTCCGGTTTGACAGGAGAGTTGAGTTTGACAGGTTTCTTTACTTATACCATACTTGCGCCTACCAATATCGTACTTCAAACTGCAGGTATCTCTGTTCCGGCGATGAATGCGGACCAGGCCAGAAGCTTTGTCAGCAAGTACATTATCCCTAACAGATATATATTTACCGATGGCATGTTTCAGGGAAGTGTGCCAGACAAGGCAGGGGCTTATTTGACTGTGGCAGGAGCCTGGGGAGGCTTTTCTGTGACCAATTCTGGAGGAAAGTCCGTAAAGCCAACGACAGCCAATTTACAAGGGTCCAACGGTGTCGTTCACAAAATTAACCAGATTTTTTAAAGTTGTACTGATTTACAAATGAATAAAATGTTACGAAAGATTTTCATTCTTGCCAGTTTGCTATATAGCCTGTGTATTGGCGCTTATGCACAGCAATCGGATGTCATTAGCGGGGTGGTCTATGACGAGTCCAAAAAGTCGGTTTTCCCCGGTGTAACTGTTATGCTGGTGAACCGCAATAACTTGGTCCTCAAAGGGATTACTACCAATGGCGACGGCAAGTTCCGGTTGAACAAGACGGATGAGGCTTATAAAATTGTCTTCTCTTACGTAGGCTATAAGACGCAAGAATTTGCAATCGGTGCAAAAACGAGTTTTGAAGTGATACTACTCGGCGGTTACAGTGAAATGGATGAAGTAAAAATTGTATCGCAGCGCGTGAAGAAAGCCGATATGGGTTTTGTAACCATTGATAAAAGGGAGCTTAGCAGTGCGGTTGCTTCCGTCGATCTTACGGATCTAAGAAATCTACCTGTTACTTCTGTAGAGCAACTGATACAGGGTGCCGCACCTGGATTGCAGATTGTGGCTGCGAGCGGAGATCCGGGAGCGTCAGCTTCTATCCGCATCCGTGGCATTTCAAGTATATCAGGTATTAATGATCCCCTTTGGGTTGTAGATGGGGTCGAGGTAATCGGTAACGATTATAAGGTACAAAGCATCACAGATTTCGGGTTCAGCCCTATTGGCGATATCGATCCGACCGACATCGAGTCGATCGACATACTTAAAGATGCTTCTGCAACCGCTCTTTATGGCTCCAAGGGCGCTAACGGGGTTATTGTCATCCGGACAAAGCGCGGAAAAAAAGGTAAGCCCGAGTTTATCTTTACGTCTAAGTTCACATTGACTGAAGTGCCTAAGACCATTCCGATGATGTCTGGCGATGAGCACCGCATTTTTTCTATAGAAAGTTTTCGGTCCGGAGTAGATGACGGAAGCTTCCTCACGGAACTGCGCGGAGACTTAACGCGGACGGATGCATGGAAATACAACAACAATACCAATTGGATGGATGTGATCACCAGGAATGGTTATTATCAACAATACAATACATCCCTAAGTGGTGGTGGGGAACGCGTTACCTATTATTGGGGGGTAGGATATACTACGCAATACGGTACGACGAAGGGTACAGGTTATGATCGTTTCAACAACAGATTTAACCTGAACTACACCGTTTCGGACAAGCTTAAGGTGTCGGCAGACCTATCTTATATCAATTCCATAACAGATAAAAGGGGACAGCAGCACCCGATCAACGAAAGTGGGGCAATTGATTTTACCGAGAATGAGATCTCCCCGATGTTATATGCCCAGGAGATTGGCTCCTATTACCCGGTATATTCTCAAAATGGGCTGGACTATTTTGTTGACCGCAGTGACCCGGTGTCCTATACTTCGCGATACAATCCTTTGGCAGTTATCGATTATTCAACTTATCTGACTAAATCAAACCGCTTTATGGCATCAACCGTTCTGGACTACAAAATTCTGAAGAATCTAGACTTCCGTTCACAGGTCGGTGTAGATTTCAGAGAGTCTGGAGATGAGTATTTCCTGCCAGGGTATGCCACAGCGGCTATTCCGGGCGAAGCACTGTACAATGCCGGACTACAGGCGGAAGGACATCAGCTGATGATCAATAACAACAACAGGCTGGTTTGGTCGGCTATTAACAAAAATAACCACAGACTGACCGTTACCGGCGTCATGAATCTGACTTCCGATAGTGACAATTCTACCATCATTAGTTACAGCAATGGCGCCTCTCCAAAGCTGCGGTCTTCAGATGCTTCCGCAGTGATATCAAGTGCATCGGGAGGTTTTGGCGACCGCAGAAATATCGGTACGTTCCTTCAGGGACATTACGCGCTGAAAGACCGCTATTTCCTGACTGTAACCGGAAAAATGGAAGGCGATTCCAGATATGGAAAAGATAACCTCTATACAATTTTCCCCGCAATAGGAGCGGCCTGGGAGCTTTCTAAAGAAAGTTTTCTTGCAAACGCAAAATGGATCAGCAACATCAAACCCCGTTTTGCTTTTGGTATAACAGGTAATCTTCCGAATGTCCTGAACCTATATGACGTAGCTTATTCAACTGGTACCGGTTATTTGGGTGAGACCTATACCTATCCTTCTAAGTTTGCGTACGACAATATTAGACAGGAAAGTACGACGGAGTACAATCTCGGGATGGATTGGAGTTTATTTGATTTCAACTTGTCTGGTCAAATCGATTATTACACCAGAACCACGACTGATTTGCTGCTGAAGGAAACACTTTCTTCTACTTTGGGATATCAAACACAGTATATCAACTTTGGTTCTGTACGCAATAGCGGCTTTGAGTTGGGCATCACAGCGACTGTCCTGAAAGGCAGCGCAACCACCCTTCGCTGGAAGTCGTTTTTCAACATCGCCACCAATAAAAATAAATTGCTGAGTTTGCCGGACAATCTGGATGAGGATTCTTTTACGGCGACAAAGGAAGGCTTTACTTCCAAACTTCAGGCAGGGGACGTGATCGGTGGATTTTATGGACTTAGAGCACTTGGTGTGTATCCTACCGATACCGATGCCATATTGAAGGACAAAGAGGGTAATATTATTTATGCGGCTGATGGTTTTACACCTAAATATATGCGGTATGGTTCAAATACAGGGCATCAATTCAGGGGTGGGGATATGATCTATGAAGACATAAATGGCGATGGGATCATCAACGAACTGGATAAGGTTCAGATTGGGGATGCCAATCCTGTTGTCTTTGGTGGATGGAACAACACCTTCAACCTCAAAAACTGGATGCTTCAGGTCAATTTCCAGTATCAATACGGCAATGACGTTATTAATCTGAGCCGTAAAAATGTAGAAAAGATGCATGATTCCAGAAATCAGGCGCAATCTGTCACCAGCCGCTGGAGAAAACAAGGTGACATCAGCGAGATACCAAGAGCAGAACGGCTTGCTGACTGGAATTATGATGCCTCTACGCGATGGGTGGAAGATGCTTCTTATCTGCGTTTGAAAACGGTATCACTCTCTTACAATTTTAGCAACAAACTAACCAGCAAGCTGGGAATAGGAATCCGCAATATGAGTGCCTTCGTTACAGGGTACAATTTATACACCTGGACCAAGTATCTGGGCATCGACCCGGAAGTACCGATTACCGGCAGTGTGAATATGTTTGGGATCGATAACAATACCACCGCGCCTGCGAGACAGTACACGCTCGGGTTTAGAGTCTCACTTTAATTTGAAAGATGATGAAGATATTAAATACTATAAAATACACATTTCTGGGCATCATGCTTATCCTGACCGGATGTACTAAGTTTTTGGATGTCGATGTGCCTGACAATCTGGTGAAGGACAAGTTCTGGCAAAATAGGGAACAAGTTTATTCCTCGCTGATCGGACTGTATACATCGCTCAATAGCTGTGTAAGGAATTTTCAGGTATGGGGAGATATTAGGTCCAGTTTGTACGCTCCAGGTTTAAGCAATAATTTCACAAACAGCTATGCCCAGTTTCTGGGGCATGATATTTACACTACCAACGGCTTGTTGCCCTGGGAGAACCAATATAAGGCCATTGGGTGGGTCAATGCCTTTATTAAGAATGCTCCCGCAGCACTGCAAAATGATGCAACATTTAAGGAGGCAGAACTAAAAAACATGATCGGTGAGGCCTATGCGATTCGGGCGTTGGTTTATTTCTATCTGGTCAGATCGTTTAAGGAAGTGCCAATATTGAAAGAGCCTTATGAGTCTGATTCGCAGACCTTCAATACGGCACCTTCATCTGAAAACGAAGTACTCGATTTCATTGAAGAAGATTTGGTTCTGGCGTTGAAAGATGCGCCTGAGGCATTTTCAGATACCCGGGAGCGATATGGACGTGTAACTAAGAATGCGGTTCGCGCCATCATGGCCGATGTGAAACTTTGGAGGAACGACTACGCCGCCTGCATAGATATATGTAAAACTCTCGATGCATCCTATGCCAATACACTGGTGAGGCCTCAGGATTGGTACACTATTTTTTATCCGGGAAATTCTCCTGAGTCGATTTTTGAACTTCAATATAGCTTACAGGGACCTTCGTCGCCGCTATATAACTGGTTTGCTGCCGGAGATGGCATAACAGCGATCTATCTGGGCAATCAGGCGAATATTAAGATAAATGCTGGTGATGTACTGTACCCGAGCACTATGCCTGACTTACACTTTTCTGCCGATACGATCAGGTTAAAGAACTATAGCTCGTTTACGACAGCTCCTACATTCGACAATGGCTACACTTCATCATCCTATGAAGTATATAAGTTTTTAGGGCAGGCACCTTATCAACGTGCTTACCGCAGACAAAATGACCGCACCGCAAATTATATTTTCTACCGTTACCGGGAGATTCTATTTATGAAAGCCGAAGCCTATGGTATGCTCGGACAATATGATGAAGCGGAAAAAGTAATCAACATCATCCGTGAACATTGCGATCTGCCAGCCCTTGCTCCGGGAGAAGGGGGGGAAGGAGTTGAATTTTTCACCAGACTGCTAATGGAACGCGAGTTTGAACTCGGATTTGAAGGAAAAGAATGGTTTGCCGCGGTACGTGTTTCGAGAAGACCAGGTTACAATGACATTTTGATAGAAAAAGCTGCGGTCAACAATTCCATGAGACTCGCTTATCAGGTAGTACGGGCCAGGCTGCTCAATACAGAAAGCTGGTTTTTACCTTATCCGCGTACCGAAGTAGAAAACAACCCGCTGCTGCAGCAGAAGGATTACTATAAAAACAAATAATTTAATGTCAATTAAATTCAAGGATATGAAACACTGCATAAATTACTTTTTTTTGAAAAGACGGATAGCCTCTAGCCTTATGCTCACTGCTACACTACTGTTGTTTTTATTTCAGGGTTGCAAACCTGAATTTTCTGGTGCAAGATTCGATGACAACGATGAGCTGCAGGTTATGGATTACCTGGACAACCGGGAAGACTTGAGTACCTACCGGGAATTGATAGATTACGTAAAGAAACGCAACCTGTTGAAAACCGCCGGGACTTACACTGTATTTGTACCCACTAACCAGGCATTTGTAAAGCTCTTTACCCGCTTATCTTCCAATGGAGATAAGGTGAGCTCGATTAAGGATAAGTCACCCGAATTCTGGCTGAACTATTTCAGTTACCATTTGCTGGATAAAAAGATCAATACCAACACATTTGAGCCTGGGCCAATCCCTACGCCGACAGTGCTTACTAATAAATATCTGATTGCCGATATCAGGGAATCTTACAGCGCTATTAAATTGAACAACTTTTCGACCATCAGCGAATCGAATATCGAAATGAGCAATGGTTACATCAATATTATAGACGAAGTGCTTAGTCCTCCGGTGGAAACCATTTACGAAACACTGGCAAAGACAGGCAAGTATAATATTATGCTGGGAATCTTTGAAGAAACGGGGCTGACCAGGTATTTAAAAGACAGCACAATTACACTGATCATAGAACGTGATGAGGTTTTATTAAAAAGCAATTTCAATAAAGCGGATATTGAGAACCTGAACAACTGGGCGGCCTACCACATCATCCCGGATTCCGGATATTTTTTAAACCAGCTCATCAAGCAGAGAATCTACCCGGTTTATAAAAAAGACGCACTAAGTTTTAGCGTGAATAGTCAAGGCCAGTATTTTATGAACTCGACTTTTAAGTTTGATCAATCTCTTGAATTTGGCATTGACAGGATAAGTTCCAATGGCGTTTATCATTCCATAGATACGATTGTAGAAATCGTAGAAGCGCTGCCAGCCACCATCCGGTATAATCTTTATCCGCCTGGAAGTCCGTATGGCGAACAGAATGTATTTTCAGAGGCCCCTGCTAAGATCGTGCTTAATAACGGAACCCAAAGCTATCATCAAAATAAAGAGCTTAAAATTGTCGCTTTTGATGCACAGCAGGTAGGCGATTATTTTTATCTCACCATTCCGGACGTAGCGGCTGGCAGGTATAATATTCGTGTAGTCCATCGTTCGGGCACCAGGGGTAAGTTTCTAACCATTTATAACGGTACCATTGTCAAAGACAATATTGATTTTGCCAAAACCGATGGTACCTGGCCAGATTATAATTACTACATCTTCAACAACTGTGGTGTCATCAATGTGGAAAACCGGTCGGATGTCAAACTTACATTCGCACTTACTGCATTTGCCACAGGAAAGGTAGGTAGTTATTGCTGTGATGTATTGATGGATGCGATTGAACTGATACCTGAATAGGGAGAACATTTTAATGAAAAAAGAATTTAGAACTATGTTAAAAAAAGGATTGCTTTTAGCACTGAATGCGGTGTGCCTTACGGCGCTCGGACAAAACGGGTTATCCGATTCACTTCAGCGTAAAGTAAACATCAAGGCCAGTGCGATGACTCTCAGTGAGTTATTGGTTGATAAACAAGGGATTCAGGTTACGCAGTCCGGCTCAATAGGTTTTGCTTCTCAGCTCATGATTCGCGGAGCCGGCTCAATCAATCTGAATTCATCTCCATATGTTTACGTTGACGGCATCCCTGTAAGGTATTCCCGGTCGTTACCTTCTTTTCTCTCTGTCCATCAGCCCAATCGCTTTAGTTTTGTCAATCCAAACGACATCGAGGAGGTAAGGGTTATAAGAGAGGGTTCCAAACTGTCTGAAATCGGAGGGAGAGGAGCCAATGGCGCTATCTTTATTGAAACAGAGCGTGGCGAACTGGGCGGAACAAAGATTGATTTCTCTGCGAAATCTGGCGTATTACAATCAGATTTCAGTTTGGACCGTATGGACGCAGGACAGTTTAAAAGCTACCTGCGCAACTACTACCTTGAAAATGGAAGCACGGAGACGGAAGTCAACCAAAATCCTGTCCTCGATCCAGGCCAACCCAAGTATAACAACAAAACGAACTGGATCGATCTGATATCCAGAGATGCCTTATACCAGGATTATCATTTAAAGCTCAAAGGAGGGGACGGTGATGCGCACTATATGTTTAGTGTTGGATATGCCAATAAGGAAGGGACAATCGCCGGTTCAGACATGAACCAGATAAACCTGAGATTTAACCTTGATTATAAATTATCACCTAAAATAGAAATCTCCAACAGCCTGGCTTATACCAATGCCAACGGACATTATGCCGAGCAGGGCTTTAACTACGGTATACATCCTTTATTTGTGGCAGCTACTAAAGCTCCATTTATGAACCCCTATTTATATTCAGAATCGGGTCAGGTGACTAAGCAATACGAAAATATAGATGTGCTGGGAAAAAGCAATCCACTGGCTTTGGTCAACAATATGTACAATAGCAATGAAGACAACAGGGTCGATGGAAAAATCAGTGCCAAATGGCTGTTGTCACCTAAAACCACGCTCAACTCGTCATTTGTATTTAACTACATGAGTCTCACAGAAAAGCAATACCGCCCGGCATTGGGTATCATCGCTGATCTGAACAGGATCAGGCAAAATGCTAAAAGAAATTCAAGTGAATCTACAGTATTGTGGTCGAGCTGGCTGGATACCAAAGGGAAGCTTGGCAGTAATAATACGTTTAGCGGACAAGCTGGTCTGTCTATCGAGTCCTATGAAGAAAAGTCGGTGTTTGTGAGGAAAATCAATGCTGGTACTGATGATTATGAAACACTCGAGCAAGGAACAGTAGATTCTGCATCCAATATCAACTACAAGTCCAGATTGTTAACGCTGTATCTTAGAGGCAATGTCGATTTGTTTGATAGAATGCTGGTATTTGCCAATGTGAATGTAGAAGGCTCCAGTAATTTTGGTACCCAGGGCCGCTGGGGCATTTACCCCGGTGTGAAGGCGATTGTCGACCTGCTGGGCCGAAAAAACAGTACTTCTCTGAGTTTGAGAGCAGGCTGGGGTCGTACCGGTAACAATGACTTGCGTGGGTTTTATCATTACAGCCTGTATTATCCCGCCAATTATTTTGGATATGGTGGCGTATACCTGGGTAATGTGTCCAACAAATTCATCAAGCCAGAAATTACCAACACCTACGATGTCGGGCTAACGGTGGATCTCTTTGATCGTAAGCTGACAATAGATGGAGGGTATTACTACAAGATTACCTCAAACCTGATCACCCAGCGTGCGGTGCCAATTGAACTCGGCCTCGACCCGCAATTTGAAAACAATGGTGAAATGGCTTCACATGGAATGGAGTTAAATTTCAATGCCAAGCTCCTTTCAAAAAATAACTTGTCATGGTTGGTCTATGGAATCGTGTCTACGCTCACAAGCCAGGTCAAAGAACTTAACAACGGCAGCATTATCAAATCTGTCGGCGGCATTTATACGGTAGCAAAGGTCGGTGAACCTTTAGGTTCCTTTTATGGCTACAAAGTGCTGGGGGTCTTTGCCA
>NZ_DATHGC010000304.1:0-4650 GCF_035317785.1 Pedobacter sp.
TGTGGTCATTTCCAATACTGATCCTCTTGCCGGTGCAGATCCGGAGGCGACCAGGTTCAGGATCTTTCCCTGGTTTACGCCACAAATTCCGGTATGTGGCTCCTCTACAAATGATTTCAACGCTGAAGAATGCCAGTGGTATCTCCGTGCTGTTGAACTCCCCTGCCTCATGCCCTGCTGTACTACTGTCCAAAGCCCGCTGGTGTCCACAATGAAGCTATGGGTATACAACTGAAGCCATCCTGGATAGCGGTATTGTCCACCTTAGCGCTCAGTTTGCTGCAGCGCACCAGTTCAGTTCCGTTTAATCCGGTCCGTTCGCCAAACCTGAGCAACTCATCAGGTGTATTTCTGGATTTCGCGCCTTTGCCGCCGCAGATATAAATCCCCAGATCGCGGTAGTGCGGATTGATGGCTGATTTTAACGCGCCCATTACTGAAGTGGTAATTCCGGAGGAATGCCAGTCCATACCCATCACTGCACCTAAGCTTTGAAACCAAAAGGGATCACTTAGCCTGCGCAGCACTTCTGAAGTGCCGTATTCCGCAACGATGGCTTCTGTGATCGCAAAGCCCAGTTTAGCCATGCGCTCGGCCAGCCATTTGGGTACATAGCCATAATGCAAGGGTAAATCAGCAGAACCCGATCTTTTCATACTAACAAATTTAGCAAATACCTACGCCTTTTGCAATAAAATATAAAGTACCGAGGTTTTCCAAACTCAAAGTTTTAGCTTTGCGGCTCCAATAAATTGAGCATCCCCAATGAAAAGCAAGATCAACATCCCTCCTTTGCCCGCCGTATTGGGCGCTATTGTTAGCGTACAGGCCGGGGCTGCAATTGCCAAAGGGTTATTTCCCGTTTTAGGCGCTACGGGCACTGCATCTGTGAGGATTGGCTTGTCTGCACTCATCCTTTTGGCAGTGAACAGACCAAATCTAAAAAGGCTGACCAAAGCCCAATGGAAAGCTGTAATCCCCTATGGGCTCTGCCTTGGTGCTATGAATGTGATCTTTTACATGTCGCTTGAGCGCATACCATTGGGTTTGGCGGTGACACTGGAATTCATCGGGCCGTTGCTTCTTGCTGTGGCGGGATCGAGGCGCATTATTGAATTTTTATGGGTATTGCTGGCGGCAGCCGGGATCGCTTTTATTGCGCCATGGAATGAGAAAAGTATAGATCTTGTCGGTGCGTTGCTGGCTTTGCTGGCAGGTGGGTTTTGGGCAGGATACATCGTGGTGGGCAGACGGACCTCAAAAATAATGGATGGCGGCCAGGCGGTAACTATAGGGATGATCTTCGCAACCATGATCGTGCTGCCATTTGGAATCGCCAGCGGTGCATTGGGCAATTTTACGCCCATCATGATCCTGAGCGGTACTGCCCTGGCCCTGCTGTCAAGCGCCATTCCGTTTACACTGGAAATGAATGCCATGCGGAAAATACCGGCGCAGACCTTTAGTATTCTGATGAGTCTGGAACCCGCGGTAGCCGCCATCTGCGGATTGATTTTTCTGCACGAGCGCTTGTCTTTCTATGAATGGATGGCTGTAGCGCTGGTGGTCATCGCCAGCGCGGGCGCTACACTTACTAAAAACAAAAAGAACCTTTAGCTATACAGAATGAACCGTTAGCTGGCCATCTGGATCAGTGCCGCTTCATTTTCCGTTTCAGAAACGATCATCACAATGAGTGAGCGCTGCTGTTCATCGCGAAAATTGAGTACCAGGTTTTTGCCTTTGTTATTCCTGATCATACTGCTCAAACGGGGAAACAATAAAGAAAGGGCCTCTATGCGCTGGGCATCATCGCTTTTTACCACTAAGAATTGTGAGTTTGCATCCTGATGCTGTATATTTTCCTGATATGGGTGTGTTAATTCCATGATTAAATATTTAGATTCTGGTTATGTGTAACAAGTCTATTACCTATTAGACGTTGAATACACACGATTTGATACAGCAGCATCAAAATATATTTACAAACACTTACTTAAGCAGCTCGTCTATAGCTTTATAGGTCATGGGATGGTAGTTTGGCCTGGCCTCTTTGTAGATCTCTTTGGCTTTTTTTAATCCTTCAGGTGTGTTCATCATTTCCTTGTACAGCGGGATGATGTGCCACATTCTGCCGTTTTCTATCAGGTAATCTTTTATCCTTTGATCAGCTGTAGTATAGCCATATTTAATGGCCAGCGTATACCAGGCCAGCTGGATATCGGTATTGTTGGAGGCTGTAAATTTAAATTCCTTATCTAAAAAAGCCATTTGTGCAAGAGAAAGCGGAGATTTTAACCTGCTGATAAAGAACCGCTTTTCATTGCTCGTGGCCACTTCTTGTTTCAGCGCTGAGGTATCCAGTTTATTTTTATAAAACCCAGCTGCAAGGGCTTCAATTTTAGTGAACTTCCCGTCTTTGCTCCAGAGGTTTTTAGGATAGACTACATTAGCAGGCACTCCTGTTCCATAGATCCAGTCTTTAATGCCGATCTTCTTTTCCAGTGCCGCATCTCCTTTTATAAGACTTTCGTTGAGGAAAGCAACGAACTGTTCGGTACTGACCGATTGAAAGGCGTGGCTGTCAAACCAGCTCCTCAGGAAGGGATCAAACTTCGCTCTTCCCACAATCGCTTCAATAGTCCGCAGGAAGAAATATCCTTTTTCATAAGCAATGTCATTGGTGCCTTCATCGGCACTGCGGCCGGTAAAATCCGCTTTTAGCCGGGTGTCTTTGTTGTCTGCACCCATATCTTTTATTGCGGCTTCCAGCGCCTGCTTACCAAATTCTTCCTGAATCTCAGCTTCTTCTTTGCCGTAAAGCGTCTCGTCTATCCGGCGCTCAAAATAGTTGGTAAAGCCTTCATTGAGCCAGAAATCATTCCAACTGGCATTGGTGACCAGGTTGCCGCTCCAGCTGTGGGCCAGCTCATGGCAGATGATGCTCACCAGCGAGCGGTCACCCGCAATGATGGTCGGGGTGATAAAGTTCAGGTTGGGGTTTTCCATTCCGCCAAAAGGAAAACTGGGCGGCAGGATGAGCAGATCGTACCTTCCCCACCTATAGGGGCCATATAGTTTTTCTGCCGCATCCACCATTTTGCCCATATCAGCAAATTCATAGATTGATTTGTTCATTGCCGAGGGCTCGGCATAGACGCCGGTCCGGGAATCCACCGCCTTAAAAGCAATATCGCCAACGGCCAAAGCCAAAAGATAAGACGGGATGGGATGCACCTGTTTGAACTCATAAACACCTGTAGTATTCTTTTTTTGCGGGTTCTCTGCACTCATCAACGCCAGCAGTTCTTTGGGAACACTGACTTTGGCATTATAAGTAAACCTGATTCCGGGGCTGTCCTGGCAGGGGATCCAGCTGCGTGCCGCGATACTTTCGGACTGGGTAAATAAATACGGGTGTTTCTTTCCTGCGGTTTGCTGAGGATTGAGCCATTGCAGTGCGCCGGCGTCTTTGCCGCTTGAATAATAAATATTTACCTGTTTGGTTGCGGGCGCAATGGCCACATGCAGGCCTGTTCCGAGATATTTGACATCTTTATCCACGGTAAAAGTGGTCTCCTGCTCTTCAGATCCGCTTCCCTCTCCTCTGCCACCAAGGGTGATCTTGCTGATGTTCAGCCCGCTGTTGTCAAAGATGATTTCCTTTCCTTTTGCTTTATTGCTGATCTTCCAGGAAGCTCTTCCGCTGACCTGCTGATGCTCAAAATCTACTTTAATGTCCAGGTCCAGGTGCTCAGCAACGGCCAGTTCCGGTTTTGCGAAGGAATGCGGGTCATTGAGCACAGGAATGGCACCAGACATCGTTTTATCTTTAGGGGATGGATTGCAGGACAATAAGATGATGGCCGGAGCCACTAACAAAGGAGCCAGAACGCTTAGCTTTTTCAGTAATTTCATCAGTCAACAAGTTTAGTGATGGCGAAGTTACTATTTAATAAATGTCTTCCCAGCTCTTCCTTGTAACTTCTCCCTATCGGGATCTGGTGTTCGTTGATGATGATCTTGTTCTTTTCAATCTGCCTGATCTTGTCTTTGGATACAATGAAAGATTTGTGCACCCTGATGAACAGCGCCTCAGGAAATATTTCACTCATGTATTTAACGGAGCCTTTGATCACTATTTTCTGATTGGCGGTGGTATGTGCTATGGCATAGTCTTTTAATCCTTCTATATGGGTTACTTCATCGTAGTATATTTTTATCTTTTGGGTGCCGCTTTTTACGAATACGAATTCGGGCAGGTTTTCCGGAGTCTGGACAGGCTTGCTTTGCAGCTCGTACCAGTCGATGCTCAGCTTTACTGCTACCATCAGTGCCAGGTACCATATCGTACTAAAGAAGTTGTAGGACATGGTTTCCAGCAGGTTACTGTTGCGCATAGGCCCGATCACATAGCCGTACAGGAAATAGTCAAAAAGGCTCTGGGCAACCATATAACCGGCAACGGAAAGCAGGACCAGCAGAAAATAATGCAGGTATTGCTTTTGCAAAAAGTATTTTGGCAGGAAATATTGAATGTTGAGATAAGCAATAGCCACCAGCATCACTACCCGTCCGATGACGCAGAGTAAAAAATAAGGCAGGTTGGCTTTATGGATGAGGTATCTTTTTTCGTAGGCAAAGAAGGCG
>NZ_DATHGC010000305.1:0-15801 GCF_035317785.1 Pedobacter sp.
CCATGAGAATGATTCTACAGTAGAGTTTCACAAAGACACCAACAACAATGTAGTGGAAAATGGGGATACAGTGGTCCTTGTGAAAACACTGGATGTCAAAGGCTCAAGCCTGAGCGCCAAGCTCGGTACTGTAGTAAAGAATATCAAGCTTGTTGATGACAATAAAGAACAGATTGAAGGAAGGATAGAAGGGCAGCTGATCGTAATCCTAACAAAATTTGTCCGCAAACAAAGTTAGTGATTGAACAAACGCTACCGGAAAAATTCTTAAATTGAGAAAGATTTTATCCTTACCATGAGCGTTATCGTATTGACAGTAAATGGCCGGAAGCACCGCCTGAATATTGACCCGGCAACGCCGCTTTTGTATGCACTTCGTAATCAGCTGGCCTTAAACGGGCCCAAATTTGGCTGCGGGATGCAGCAGTGCGGCGCCTGTATGGTACTGATTGACGGCAAAGCGCAGTACAGCTGCACAATGCCTGTATCTGCGGCGCAGAGAAAGTCAGTCACAACATTAGAAGGATTGGCATCAGCAGAAGGTACACTTCATCCAGTTCAGCAAAGTTTTCTTGATGAGCAGGCAGCCCAATGCGGATATTGTTTGAATGGTATGGTCATTTCGGCGGTCAGCTTGCTCAATACTTCCACACATCTGGATGATGTGGCCATCAGGAAAGGGATGCAGCGCGTGCTTTGCCGATGCGGTTCGCAGGCGAGGGTATTGCGGGCAATAAAGCATGCTGCAAGGGCCGCAAACAAATAGAACCATGAAGACAAGCAGGAGGAGTTTTATCAAATCGGCCGGAAGCCTTACAGTTTTATTTTCATTAGACTATACCGGTTTACTGGCTTCGGTAATGGTGGGACAAGACCCTGAATTGCCCGGCATTTTACGGCGTACCCCTGCCGTAAGCGCATGGCTTGAAGTACTGGCTAACGGATCGGTACGTGTATTTACAGGCAAGGTAGAGCAGGGCCAGGGCCTGTGCGGCGCAATTGCCCAGGTAACAGCGGAGGAGCTTGACTTGAAAGTTAGCCAGGTAGAGGTAGTCATAGCCGACACGCGCCGTACGCCCAATGAAGGTTTTACAGGCGCAAGCTCGTCTACAGAAAACAGTGTCCTGTCGGTCAGGTATGCCGCTGCAGCTGCCCGCCGCGAACTGATGGACCTCGCAGCTGCAGTTTTGGGCGCTCCATCTGAGACCCTGCAAATGCGCGACGGCAAAGTACTCCAAAAATCCGGCGGACGCCCGCTCACTTTTTTTGAATTGCTTGATGGCAGAAAATTGAAGTCGGAGGTGCGCTTGCCACTTCATTTAAAACCAAAGGAGCAATACCGTATATCGGGCAAAGCTGTTCCGCGGGAAGATTTTAAACGCATGATCGTTGGCGGCGAAATGTTCATTCAGGACCTGCGCTTTCCGGGAATGGTGCATGCACGCACGGTAAGTCCGCCGGCTTACGATGCAAGGCTCTTGAGTTTTGACGAAATTGCGCTTCGCAAAGCAGTTCCTGTTCTTAAAACGATAAGAGATGGAAGTTTCCTGGCAGTAATTTGTGAGGATGAATTTCATGCGGTGAAAGCACAGCGCCACCTTGCCCAACAGGTTAAGTGGTCAGTGCCCAATCGTGTGGCTTCAAGCGAGCCCATACCGGAGTTCCTTAAAAGTCTCACCGTAGCATCCAGCAAAGTCAAGACCACTCCAGTACCCTTTCCGGAAGGGACTCCAGCCATAAAATCCTCCTATTATAAACCATACGTAATGCATGGCGCGATTGCTCCATCTTGTGCTGTGGCGCGATATGCAGAGGGTTTGTTAGAAATATGGACCCATAGTCAAGGGGCTTATCCCTTACGGGATACAATCAGTGATCTGCTCAAAATCCCTGCTGACCAAATTCAGGTAACCTGTTTGCGCGGCTCGGGCTGTTATGGCCACAATGGTTCTGACGATGCTGCTGCTGAAGCTGCCCTGATCGCCATGGCCTTTCCCGGCAAGCATGTGCGTTTGCAATGGTCACGTGAACAAGAACATGCCTGGGAACCTTATGGCACGGCAATGTATATGGAACTGGAAGCCATTTTGGGGAAGGACGGCAGAATTGCCCACTTTCGAAATTCAGTATGGTCCGACACACATTATATCCGGGGCAATCCGGGATATTTGAACGCAGCAGTTTTACGGGCCGCTCCCTTTGATCGGAAGAAAAATCCATCAGGGTCAGGTGGTTACCGAAATGCAGATCTGTATTATGCAGTGCCTAATCAGACCATCACGGCCAATTTTTTTAACGGACCTTTGCGTACCTCAAATCTCCGGAGCCTTGGTTCATATGCCAATCTTTTTGCAGTGGAGTCTTTTATGGATGAGCTTGCAGAACAAGCCGGAATTGATCCTTTTGACTTCAGAACAATGCATCTGGAAGACAAACGGGCGATCGAAGTATTAAACAGATTAAAGCGCAAAGTAACTGCGCTGCCTGAAGAAAAAAATACATCCATAGGTATTGCCTTTTCCCGATATAAAAACAGCGCGGCATACATTGCGGTCGCAGCACAGATAAATGTACATCCGTCAACATTTAAAATCAGCGTCAAAAAACTATGGGCTGCGGTCGATGCCGGTGAAGTCATTAGTCTCGACAGTGTGATCAACCAGATAGAGGGGGGGATGATCCAGGCAACCAGCTGGACCTTGTTTGAAGAAGTCAGGTTTGAACAACAAAGGATACAAAGCCACAACTGGGCAGGCTATCCGATCATTCGGTTTGATGACGTGCCAGAGGTGGAGGTTGAAGTCATTCCACATCCAAATGAAAAACTACAGGGTGTTGGAGAAATTGCTATGTGTGTCACTCCGGGAGCTATTGTAAACGCTATCGCCAGGGCCTGCGGGAAACGAATTAGAAACTTGCCAGTGGGTAAACAGCTGGACCTAAAAAACCGATAAAAATATATGTTGATGAAAAATTTATTAAAATTTTCTATCCTTATGTTGTTGTTAAGCAGCTATTTAGGATTAAATGCACAGACAGGGAGAAAGCCTAATGTAATTTTTATTTTGGCTGATGACCTCGGCTATGGAAATGTTCAAAGCTTTAATCCGAAATCAAAAATTCCAACTCCAAACCTGGACAAGCTGGCCGGAGAAGGCATCAAGTTTACCCGCTTTTATTCCGGAAATACGGTTTGTGCGCCATCAAGGTGCGCGTTAATGACCGGCTATACCATGGGGCACGCCTGGGTACGCGGAAATGCAAAAGCTAAGGACGGATTGGGGGCACTTCGCGCCCGTGATACGACAATGGTGCAGAGATTACACGACAATGGTTACAAAACCGGAATGTTTGGTAAATGGGGCCTGGGAGATGAAGACAGTCAGGGAGCCCCTCATTTGAAAGGGTTTGATAGTTTTTACGGCTACCTGGACCAGTCCCATGCTCATGATTATTACACCGATCGGTTGTATGAGATCATTGGGGGTAAAACTGTTCAGATTCCCACAGATACCACCAAATATACCGAAGATCTGATCATCAATAAGGCTGTCGATTTTATCAATGAAAATAAAGGCAAGCCCTTCTTTTTGTATTTGCCACTGACTGTTCCGCATGCTGAGCTAAAGGTTCCTGCTGATTTGCTCAAAAAATTCCAGAATGCTGATGGAACAAGCAAATTTCCACCTGAAACCCCTTTTGAGAAAAAAGGAAATTATGATAGCCAGGCGCAGCCGCACGCCACTTTTGCAGCGATGGTGAACAAGCTGGATGCGGATGTAGGAACAATTGTAAGGCTTATTGAGAAATTGGGTTTGGACAATGATACCTATATCTTCTTTACCAGCGACAATGGCCCACATAAAGAAGGAGGTGCCGATCCAATCTATTTCAATAGTGGAGGTCCTTTCAGAGGAGTAAAAAGAGATTTGTATGAAGGAGGGATCAGAGTACCGTTAATTGTCCGGGCAAAAGGAAAGATCACCCCGGGACAAACGAATCAATCGGCCTGGGCTTTTTGGGATGTGCTGCCAACTATTGGCGAATTAACCGGTACAGCCTCTCCGAAAAATATTGACGGGCTGTCTTTTTCGCCGCTTTTAAGCGGAAAAAAGGCAGTTAAGGAGCACGATTATTTGTACTGGCAATTTAATGAGGCGGGATTAAAAGAAGCTTTAACAAAGGGCGACTGGAAATTGATCCGCTTCAAAAAGAAAGGGTCTCCCGAGAAATTGGAACTTTATAATCTGAAAAGTGACATCGCTGAGAAAACTAATATTGCAGCTAAAAATCCTGTCTTAGTAAAAACGCTTTATGCATTGATGAAAAAGGCTAAGATGCCGTCAGAAAACCCTCGTTTCGATTGGTCTGAAATGGAAAATTAGATCTATATTTTAACTCATAGTATAGTAATATATTTTTTTAATTATATTTAACTATGTTTTAACCAAAAGCGTATGTCTAAAGTCGCTCCGCTTCCCGGATTCAAACTTCTCTCAACTGAGTTGAAGCATCTCAAATGCCGCGAGTCAAAGATATCGGACCCTAATTGACCCGCTAAAAATCCCTATTATGAATAAAACACTGAAACTTGGTTTTGCAATGGGAGGCGGCGTTTCACTTGGAACGTTTTCCGGAGCAGCATTGTCTGAAACAATTAAACAGGCAGTATTACGTGCAGGTTATTATAGCAATGATAATGGAGAAGAAGTTTTTCATGAATATGAAAAGGTGGTTATTGATGTATTTGCGGGTGCAAGTGCCGGTTCGATGTCTCTTGCCATTATGTTAAGAGGCTTGGCCCATCAAACGCCTGAAGAAAGAATAAAGGCGGAGAATATATTGAGGAACGATCCGGCAATCAATTTTAATACCTTAAGCCCCGGAAAAAAGAAGGACCTGATCGTAGCCCAGGTTGTTCAAAATCTGCAGGAAGACATATGGATCAATGAGATCAATATAGAAAAATTGCTCGGTACAACGCTAACTGATCAGGAGAACCTGACCTATGAAGGCGGAATACTAAGAAGAGGTGCTCTTGAAGAAATTGCAAAAAAATATTTCGATCTCAAAGAGGCCTACAATTCAAATTTTGAGGATAAGAGACTGCTGTCAGATGAGGTGGTATTTGGGAGTTCACTATCTAATCTTACTGGTTTAAAGGCAGACAGCAGGGGCGGAAAAGATTTCAATAATGATAATTTTGCGGCTTCAGCAGACGCCTTTACCTCCATATGCCATAAAGAGTTTCGTGTGTTTCATTTGTTTTTTAATTCGCAAAAAAGCGGGGATATTAAAAAGAAGCCGGAAGTCTATCCGGGCAAGTGGATTCGTTATCATAATGGTGACAAAAAGAACGGTTTCTTTGGTGATCTTCGTACCGCGCCGGCCTGGTCGCGGATAGTCGCTACATCCATCGCCTGTGGAGCTTTTCCGTTCGCATTCGAGCCTGTTGTTCTAGAACGTTTCAAATTTGAATTTAATGAATGGCCGGAAGAATTGGAAGATGCAAAATTATGTGAAAGAGCGACAGGAAGACCAGATCAATTGTCATACCCGTTTACCTATATGGATGGCGGTACATTTAATAATGAGCCGGTTAGAGAAGCTTTTAGAATGGCTGCTTTTTTGGACGCAAAAGATAAGTCGGATAATTTTGACCGTTTAATTGTTTTTGTTGATCCTAGCGTCGGTGCTGAAACCATAGATTTCAGGGTTCCTGTCCACAAAGAATTTACCATGAAGAAGCCGAGAAATATTCTTGGAAATGTTGACGGCTATGACCTCATCAGAAAGTCGACGCTCGATCGGTTGGCCGGGCACTTTGGAACGATACTGACCATGATCATAAATGAAAGCCGCGTCAATGAAAATGATAAAATAGCCTACATTTCAGAATTATTCGACAGTAAAAGTAACTATAATGACCTGCTGTCGGACCTTATCGAGCAAACGGACGACGTCATTCCGCTGGTGAAGCGCGTCGCTAAAATTCTTGAACAGATGATCGATCTGGAAAAGCTCAATGAACTTTTGCCGCAAGGTGCATTGACACTGGCCGGTGAATTGAGACGAGTGGTTAACGAAAATCAAGGGCAGTTTGCCGGACTGGAAACAAGAATAGACTCCTTTGAAGAAAACGGTATTCAGGCAGTTTCTTCTAATGATCAACTGCTGTTAAAAGCCATGTTTGCGGTCTTTATAGACCGGCTGCTCAACCTTACCGGAAAAAGCAAACAGACCAAAATTATGGCAATAGCACCTACTGTGATTATAGATGGTGTTGAAAAAGTTCAGAAGCTGCCCGGCGACTACCTGATGGCATTTGCAGGCTTTACTTCTAAATTACCAAACGTGTACGCAGCTAAATTGGCCAGGCACTGCACCGCAAGGCTGATGAAAAAGCTAAAAATGCTCAAAGCGGACTCCCAGATTCCATCATATGAAGACTGGAAAGACCAAAAGCCCTACGTAGAAGAGTATAGGAGCAAGCTATTACTTATCCATTCGAGAATTGAAAGCCTTTTTACACGCTCAAAAATTATTGATATTTTTCCTGGCGTTGACAGTATAATTTTAAACGGGCTGAGCAAAGCAGTTAAAAATGCCTTAGACGATATTGATCTTTTTGACGATCCTTTTTGGTCGTTTCTTTTCAAAATTGAAGTCGATTCCAAGAATATGGAGATAGACGGGACCGGCTCCTTTAACGATACCGCTCCTCAGAAAATCGACGGCAGGCTTTTTCTGATTACCGAGCTATATTACTTCTATGGAGAAAATACCAGGTGGGAGGGAGTAAATGTTCAGGACGGCATGATCGTTGTCAATAAGGACGGTTTTTTCTCTGACAGAAAGTTTTGCAAGTTGCTGCTTCCGGGCAAATCCGAAATTGAAATAGCCAATAAGATGCCCAACCCGATATTTGAATACGCTAAACTCACAGATGCAGACGCCGGCAAGGATTTGCCTGCCAGTGGATGGGTGCTGAAACCCGGGGTAAGGCGTATTGATGAAGATTTATTGGCGTAGACAACTTAAACAACTATCTTTATCCCATTATGGGTTACGCAAAAGAAAGAGCAAAGCTGGAGAAGCTGCTGAAAAAGCTGGACGTTATACACACGTTTGACGAGAAAAATATGGCAACAATGCAGGATGTTCATGAAAATTACTCTCACACTGTCAGGATTCTGAAGAACAAAGCACCTGAATTGTTCCTTTCTCTTTATGAAAGTGAATTGCAAGCTGTGAAGGATGGCAGAAAAGCGGTTAGGGAAAGTGTTGAGGAAGAGCCGAGACAAGCCAATTTTATCGCTTATAAAGAAACCATCATTAAAGCACTGGAGAAGACGATCAAGGTTACAAAAGATACGATTTAGAAGTACTTCAAAATTTCATTATTGCTGTAAAAATTCTTAATTTGTTTGTCTCTACTAGATTATTGATATGACTGCAAATGTGCTCTTAAGAATTATAACTCCTTTTGCGTTTATTTTTTTCTTTCTGAGGCCGGATTTGGCATCAGGACAGATGTCTGTTGCGTTACCAGATTCCACTACAAAAAAAATAGATGCTTTATTTAAGAAATGGGATACTCCTAACAGTCCCGGTTGTGTCATCGGAATTGTACGCAATGATTCGTTGATCTATGCAAAAGGTTATGGCTTGGCCAACATGGAATACGGCGTGGCCAATACACCGGAAACAATCTATCATATAGCATCTGTTTCTAAGCAATTTACAGCTTATGCTATTGTTTTACTCGCCAGGCAGGGCAAGCTTCAATTAGATGATGACATTCATAAATACCTTCCCTGGTTTCCTGATCTGAAGGAAAAAATTACCATCCGTCATTTGCTGAACCATACCAGCGGCATCAGAGACCAATGGCAATTGCTTGCCATATCGGGTACGAGGCTCGACGATGTAATTAAGCAAGAACATATTGTTAAAGTTCTTAGTAAGCAGCAGGAGTTAAACTTTAAACCTGGAGATCAATATACTTACTCGAACAGCGGGTTTACCATGATAGCCGAAATTGTAAAATCTGTTTCAGGAAAAACGCTGAGAGAATTTACAGATTCTGCCATTTTTAAACCTTTGGGTATGACAAATACGCACTTTCATGATGACTATACCGAAGTGGTAAACAACCGTTCGTACTCGTATTATCCTAAAGAAGGTGGTGGCTTTACCAATAGTATTTTATCGTATTCTAATGCCGGGGCAACCAGTCTATTTACCAATGTAAACGATATGGCCAAATGGGCAATGAACTTTTATAAGCTTAAGGTAGGTACGCAGAAAGACATTGAAGTATTAACGCAAAAAGGTAAATTAAACAGCGGTAAAGAAACTTCCTATGCCTTAGGAATTGTTAATAACACCTATAGAGGCTGGAAACAGTATTCCCATAATGGAGCCGATGCAGGTTACAGAACATCGGTGAATGTTTTACCTGACCTGAAAATGGGCTTTATTATTTTTAGTAACCTTGGTGATTTTAACATGGGGAAGATGAGTGAAATGGCCAATATCTTTGTTAAAGACACTGCTACTAAAGTAATTAAACCTGCTATTATTGACACAAGCAAAGCCATTTTAAAAGATCTTGTTCGTGTGAAGAAGTTCTCAGGAAATTATATAGCTGAAGATGGAACACAGTTTGATTTTAAATTGAGCAATCAACAATTCTACGGGGAGCGGAATGGACGGACAGAGCTGCTGTTGCAGGCAAAAAGGGATACATTCCTGGTAGCGGCTTCACCTGATGTTAAATTTCATTTTAGCAAAACAAGCCTTGGCGATACCCTGGTAAAAGAATGCTGGTCTGGCGGACGTGTATTCCTGAAGTATGAATTAGCACCGAAGTTAACAGACAAGCAATTGCAAGCTTATACAGGTACATATTATTGTCCGGAACTGGACTGTAAGTACAGTGTTGTTTTAAAGGGTCACGATTTAATACTAACCAACAATAAATACGAAGATTCAAAAATAAGGCTAATAGAAAAAGATCATCTGCGCACCGATTTTTGGTGGATGGGGCACCTGAAGATGTTGCGAAATGTTAAAAGTCAGATTACAGGATTTGAAGTTAATGACGGCAGGATCATGCATTTGCGGTTCAATAAAATAGAGTAACAGGAAGCCTGCCTCTAAAAATACCTCCTGACAGTACAGGACGGTTGTACAGTAATTTTTAAGTAACTTGGGTTTGATTTAAACCAAATGTATAACCTGTAATACCAAGCTCCGGGCGTGAAATATAATTACTCATCTGTCTCTTTTTTTCTGGGAATCTTTCTATCGTTCACCTATGTGATTTCTGCGACCGCCCAGGTAGCGAAGGTTCCTTTCGTACCCTCGCAGCAGGAAATTAATCGCCCATTTGGCAAGCATGACGAGGCCTCTTTTCTAAAGCCATCAAAAGTCTATCATCCGGAAACCTGGTTTCACTATATTGGCGGGAATGTCTCAAAAGAAGGAATTACCAGAGATCTGGAAGCGATCGCGAAGGCGGGCATCTCGGGAATTCAGTTATTTCACGGGCAGTTTGGTGGCCCCTGGCCGGGAGTTGAACCACAGATCACGAGTCTGAGCGCAAATTGGGATGACGCGGTAAAGCATACCGCTCAGGAATGCCGCCGTTTGGGACTGCGATTTTCTATGAACAACTGCCCTGGATGGGCCACTTCGGGCGGCCCCTGGATCACACCCGCCAACGCAATGCGCAACTTGATATGGAACAGGACTGATGTGGCTGGCGGAAAGCTCATCGACCAGATACTGCCCAAGCCAGAACCCAATACCGAAGATTGGCGGGATTATAAAGACATCAGCGTGCTTGCTTTCCCAACACCAATTGGAGATACTGGAAAACCACTGATCCCAAAGTCGGTCAACAGCAACACGAAAGATAAATGGAAACCATTTTTTGCCGGTGAAGCCAAAGAATCTATCCGTTTGTCTCCTGCGGATCCAAATAAGCCGTATTGGGTAGAGCTTGAGTTTCCAAATACAACCACTCTTCGCAGTGTGGAGTTTTCAAGTGTCCAGGCCTTTAACCATGGGCAATCTTATGAACCCGGCGTGACGATAACGATACAGGGAATCTTGCCGGACGGAAAGGTAAAGGATATTCTGCGTACCGAAACGCCGCAGGCAAACTGGCAGGACGACCGGCCAATTACACTGGCTTGTTCCGAACTTTCGGGTGTAAAAAAATACCGCATCTCTATTTCCAATAAATACCATATGACCCTGACCTCACTTCGTCTGTTCTCTGCCGCACGGAAAAACAGCTGGGAATCTGAAGCAGCCTGGACATTGAGGAGCATCGAACGTGCAGGGCAAAAACCTAAACAATCACCGGAAACATTCATCAGGCCTGACCAGATCCTGGATATATCCGATAAGATGGATAAGGATGGAAAACTGAACTGGCAGGCACCCAAAGGCAGTTGGACCATCCTTCGCCTGGGCCATGTCAATGCCGGAAAGAAAAACGGGCCGGCACCTGCGGAAGGCACAGGATGGGAAGCAGATAAGTTTTCCAAATCAGGGGCTGAAGCACATTTTGCAGGCTATATCGGGCGGCTTTCCGGACAAAACGGACCGCTGGCGGGAGGACTCCTGAACGGTATGCTGATCGATAGCTGGGAATGCCACACCCAAAGCTGGACAGGAGAGATGGAACAGGAATTTAAACGTGTTTCCAATTATTCGCTCCGCAATTGGCTTCCTGCCTTATTTGGATATGTGATCAAAGATCATGAAACCACTGCACGTTTTTTAACCGACTGGCGCAAGACCCTCAACGACCTGTTAACCCATAACTATTACGGCCGCATGTCGGAGCTGGCGAAAGATAACGGACTATCAGTGACTTATGAAACAGGTCCGGGAGATGTAGTACCTGCCGATATCATGGAGTATTTCAAATATGCCGATGTACCCATGTGCGAATTCTGGCAGCCCATGAGCGATGGATTTGTAGGTTCCATCAATTTCAAACCGATCAAGCCGACTGCATCCGCCGCAAGACTCTACGGAAAGCCGCGTGTGGCAGCAGAATCGTTTACAAATATATCGCTGTCATGGGATGAACACCTGGACATGCTTAAAGAAGTTGCCAACATAAATAGTGTCCAGGGGGTGAGCCATTATGTATTCCACACCTATACACACAACCCTCAAACCCCTTTTCTAGCGCCCGGTACTTCTTTCGGTGCAGGAATTGGTACTCCATTCCTGCGAGGACAAACCTGGTGGGGATACATTCCCGATTTCACAAATTATTTGTCACGCTGTACTTACCTGCTCGAAAGAGGTAAACCAGTATCTGATGTACTGTGGTATCTTGGTGATGAGATTAATCATAAACCTAACCAGAATGCAGCATTTCCTGAAGGATTTAAATATGACTACTGTAATCCTGATGTGTTGCTGACCCGGTTGAAAGTGGAAAATGGTTTGATAGCAACCCCCGAAGGAATCCGCTACCGCGTACTGTGGCTGCCTGATGTTCCGAACATGTTGCCCCAAACGCTGGAGAAAATTCGCTCATTGCTGCGGGAGGGAGCTACTGTTGTCGGCAATGCACCTGTCGGACTGGCCACGCTTTCCGGAGGTGATGCTGCAAGAAAACGTTTTGATGCAGCAGTTGAGGACATATGGGGAGGAACCGGCAAAGGTCTGAGAAAAGTTGGAAAAGGCTATGTGATTTCGGATTTGACGATCGAACAGGCATTGGCGGCATTAAAGATAAAACCTGATGTGAGCGGAGGTGACGCTTTATGGACGCACCGGCATGCCGAAGGTGCAGACTGGTATTTTGTGACCGCCCCAAAGGGCAAGGGATTTGCAGGTGAGCTGAGTTTTCGGGCTAAGGGGCAGGTGGAGCTGTGGGATCCGGTCAGCGGGACTTCCAGACCTGCAGAGAGCCGGGTAATTGGCGATCGCACAACTGTTAAACTTGACCTGGCAAAAGCTGGATCGTGCTTTGTTGTTTTCAGGAAAAAGGGTAGGGCCAGCTCTCCAGTAAAATCTAAAACACATGAGAGCGTTTCTTTCCTGCCTGTTTCCGAACCCTGGAAGTTGTCCTTCCCGGCGGGCTGGGGTGCTCCGGAAAGTCTGGATTTAACCGAACTGAAACCCTGGAAGGACCTTGATATTTCAACCGAAGGCAAGGCATTCTCAGGCACCGTAACTTATACAAGCACATTCAATATCGATAAAATGGCACTTGGACTGGAATATATTATTGATCTGGGGAAAGTTGATATGGCTGCCACGGTAACCGTTAATGGTAAAGAAGTGGGCAAATTATGGGCATCACCATACCGTATTGATCTAAAGGGCTTTATTAAACCAGGGCAAAATACATTGAACATTCAGGTGACTGGTACCTGGTTCAATCGCCTTGTTTACGATGCAGGACAACCTGAAGACAAACGTAAAACCTGGACCATCTCCGGACCAGGCAAAGATGCGGCTTTACGGGAATCCGGGCTGCTGGGGCCAGTAAATATTGAGGTTCAAAAACGCACAATCGGTTTACGAAAATGAACAAGTGAGGCAGATCAATCCAGTTTCCTGATAAAATCAATGGTGATGCCGGTAAAGCAATCGTCCTGGCAGCCATCTGGTACAAAACCGCACGAAGAGATCATGCCGTCATTTTTAGCTTCAAAATAAAAGTCAGCATCACTTCTTTTCTTTAGCCAGTCTGTTTTTGCCCTATCATATATTTCGTCCAAGGTTAAAGTAGCGGCAGCATTCTGGTGGGTGTTCAGTGTATTCTGTCCTTCTTCCCATTGCTCATGAATGGTAACAGCTGCTGAAGGCGGATTGGTCGATCTGGACATATAGGTTCGACCCGTAACCTGGCCGTTTGACACCATAATTGTGGTAAAGGTTTGAAAATTTGTCCATGATGAAGTACTAACCTGATAAATGTATGAATTGCCGGATGTAGTTTTAAAGTTAACCCAGTTCCGGTAACTTTTTTCAAAATCATTTTCGTATTCAATTTTGTCTTTCTTGCATGCAGTAGAGATCGTTGCGATCAATAATAAGATTGAGAGGTAATTAGTGACTTTCATATTTGGTTTTTAATACTAAAACGAATGTCAGGTTTTATTCGCTACAACGCAGGTGCTCAATTTCCATAAAAGCATAGCAGATCATATGACAGATGTGCATGTGGCAATCCTCAACACGGCCATAATGCACGGAATCAACAGCTATGACCTGATCAGCAATATCTGCCAATTTACCTTTGTTTCTGCCCAGAAGCGCGACCGTAAGAATATTGTTTTCGCTGCACCATTCAATGGCTTTTATCAGGTTTGGAGAATTACCGCTTACGCTCATTACCATCACAAGGTCACCAGGTCTTGCATAATTCTGGAGTTGGCGGAGAAAAATATCATCGTAACAATAATCATTGCCAATGGCCGTAAGCCAGTTGTTGTTGTCATTTAATGAAAGGCAGCGAAAGCGGCGGTAGGTCACATCAGAAGCACCCTTTCCAAGATCAGTGATCATATGGGACGCATTTGCCGCACTGCCGCCATTTCCAAACACAAATATCTGCCTGTCTTCCCGCAAAGCATGTTTGAAGCGGTCAATTAGCTTTTCCACTTCATCAAGAGGAATAGACTCCAGCGCCGATCTCTGCTCACTGACGTAGTCTTTTAAAAAAGCTTTCATAGTTTATAAATGTTTTGGTTTAAAGCGAATTTAGCGAGTTCAATTGCACCTATCGGGACTACATTCTCTCCAAGTTTTGCAATCTGAACAGGGGGAGCAGGTAAGAATGAACTCATCAGATATCCGGGTAGGGCTGAGGTTACCGGAATTCTAAGGTCTTCTCCAAGCAGAGACAGACCTCCGCCGATTACAATAACTTCGGGATGTAAAAGATGGACAAGATGTGAAAACGCAAAAGCGAGGTCGTCCGCTATTTCTCTAATGATTTCCAGTGCAGCAGCATCCTGTTGCTCAAGAGCGGGTTTCAGCAATGCCGCTCCGGGAGCATTAACAGGCTTTGCGAGTTGTGATAAAAGACTGCCGGGATTTATAGCTATATACCGATCTACTTTTTCATTCACCGCCCAGCCAGAACACCGTGATTCCAGTGTCGTCCCGTTTTTATCGAGCCTCAAATGTCCGATTTCCAGCTCTCCGGGAGCCCTGCCATGATAAATATTCCCATCTGCGAACATTCCGCCGCCTATTCCGCTTCCCAAAGTCACGTAGAAAAGCTTATTGTATTGCTTACCCCATCCATGTATACCTTCACCTAATGCAGCCACATTGGCGTCATTATCGATGAAGACAGGTTTCCCTGTAAGCCCTTCCAGCCAACTCTTCAAATTAAAACTTTCCCAGCCCTGCACCTGGTTTGAGACCTCAATTTTGCCATTCGCCCAGTCTACCGGCCCCCCAAAGCCTACTCCAATAGCAGCAACTTCACGCAGGTAAAGATCCTTCCAGTCCTTGAAACAAAGAGCTACGTCTGTCTGAATTCCTCCCGCACCTGCCAAAGGATCAATGGTATAGCGCTTATGCGCTTCAATGATACCGGCAGCATTTCCGACGACCAACTGCAGTTTTGTACCACCGATCTCAATGCCAATGAATTTTTCACCGGCCATAGCATGCAAATTTCATAACAGTTTCAGATTTGGGTAACCTAATATAGTCACCTTCACTGTCAATATGAAAGAATTAATTTTATGAAAGAAAATCTCACCGGTTCGTATGACCCGGAATAGATGGACTCAGTAGTTTTTCGTACGCCATTCTAGGACTGCCCCTAAAAAATACTTCCCCGCAGTAAACATAACCGGCTTTCTCAAAAACATGCCGCATGGCAGCATTGTCAAAGTTGGTGTCGGCCTTTACGCTTTGTAAGTTGTTTTTTAAAGCAAAATCCTCAATGAACTCCAGCATTTTCCTGGAAAGCCCCATGCCTAAATAATCTTCCGAAATTGCAACTCTGTGAAACACGGCAAAATCGCCATTCGTTAACCATTTTCCTTCTATTTCCGCATATGCAGGTTCGTCATTGATCAGAATCGCACAATACCCAGCTATGGTATTCCCGTCAGTCATTACAAAACCAGCATTTTGCTCTATATCTTTTTGAATCACCCCGGGGTTTGGATAGCCGTCCTGCCATTGGTTACTTCCATCTTCTTTTCTCCGCAGGATTGCTTTTTGCAGAATCGCCCATATTTGGGGCAAATCGTCTAATGTTGCTTTTCTAAAAACATATTCCATATCCATGCAAAGTTGTCAAATATTTGCAGAAACAGCCGCAGAATATTTTTCTAAAAATTGATTACAAAGCACCAGGATTTCATCAGGGGTTCTGTCTAAATCATGAATGAAAAAAATATCCTCCTCATTCCTTGTTTTATTTACAACACAAAGCTGATGTTGGGCAACTGAATAGGTTGTTGAGGCTGTACCCTCACCTTCGTTTGGATAAGAGGTAAGATATTTGTAATGAACCAATAATTTAAATGCTGTGATGTGCTGCCATGGAATTATTTTTTTGCGCCGGGGCAAAAATATCTGCAGAAAGGCAAAGCTGTCGTACAAACCCTTACTGGAGACAATGCCAACCCTTCTTCAGACATAATTATTGCAGCCTTTAGCCGAATTATGTTATTTGCAATAAAGTCGATGATTGCGGGAAGCAGAAAAATGATTGCAATAATGCCAAATGTGATACGGTCAGCTCCATGGGTGCTGAGCATCGCATACAAAAACAAAGAGACTGGT
>NZ_DATHGC010000306.1:0-26708 GCF_035317785.1 Pedobacter sp.
TTTTGCAATGGCATCGATCAGGTTGCTGGTCACAATGGTTTTAACTATATACTGATCGCCTGTCAGTTTTCCTTTTTCTTCCCAGGCACTCAGCAGATAGTTAATCAGCAGGCTTCCGGTCTGATTACCGTTGAGCAGCACAAATTCACCATCGTTGTTCTTTACAGCGATGCCTACTCTATCGGCGTCGGGGTCCGTAGCCAGGACAAGGTCTGCATCAATTTGCTCCGCTTTCCTGAGCGCCAGCGTAAGGGCCTCTTTTTCTTCCGGGTTTGGATAAATCACAGTAGGGAAGTTTCCGTCGGGAGTACTTTGCTCTTCAACAAGTGTCACATTCGAAAAACCAAATTGCGCTAATGCTTTAGGAACAAGTGTGATGCCGGTACCGTGTATGGGAGAGTAGACAATTTTAAGGTCTTTCTGACGGGCGATGGCTTCCGGAGATACCGATAAGGCAGTGATCTTATCTAAATAAGATTGGTCCAGATCTTCTCCGATAAGCTCAAAATTGGCATCGATACGCGTAAATTTAACTTCATCTATGCTTTTTATCTTAGCCACTTCGTCCATCACCATCGTGTCATCGGGTGCAGTAAACTGGCCTCCGTCTGTACCATATGCTTTATAACCATTGTATTCCTTGGGGTTGTGTGAGGCAGTCAGCATTACTCCGCTGCGACATCCCAGTTCACGGATGGCAAAAGAAAGTTCAGGTGTCGGCCTTAGTGCTTTAAAGAAATAGACGTGGATCCCGTTGGCAGAAAATACATCTGCTGTAATGCCAGCGAAATAATCAGAGTTGTTCCTGCTGTCGTGCGCTATGGCTACTTTAATCTTTTCACCAGGATATTTATGAAGCAAATAGTTGCTCAGGCCCTGGGTAGCGGTACCGATCGTGTATTTATTAATTCTGTTAGAGCCAGCCCCCATGATTCCACGCAATCCGCCAGTTCCGAACTCCAGATTTCTATAAAATGAATCAGTAAGCTCAGTATAAGATTCTTTATCTAACAGATTTTGTATTTCGGCTTTAGTTTTTTGGTCATAATTGCCATTTAGCCATTCGTTGATCGTAGTTTGGGTAGCTGCTTCTAATTGCATATTCTTTAGGTGTATTGTTAACGGATTTATAGAGAAACAAATTGAATATTGTGAAGTTTTGTTGGGTAATTTTATTTAATTTCACGCCCTAATATAAGTATATAACCAATTTTACTAAAATATTTATTAACCTTTAAAAATTAAACGATTCATAGTGAAGCTTGTAGTAGATAGAACAGTGCGGGCATGCTATAAATTTTAACGATTAACAACGATGAAGATATTAAAGTTTGGAGGAACTTCAGTTGGAAGCCCTGAGCGGATGAAAAAATTGCTGGATATTATTGATCCCGCAGAAGAACAAATTGTAGTGTTGTCGGCGGTGTCCGGTACGACCAATAGTTTAGTGGAAATTTCAGCCAAACTTTTAAAGGAAGATAAACAGGCGGCGTTAACGCTGATTAACGCATTGCATCAAAAATATAATGAATTTGTAATTGAACTTTTGCCGGAAGGTGATTTTCGTGAGCAGGGCCGGGAAGTTGTGGACTATCATTTTAATTTCCTGGGTACGCTGGTAAATGACCTTTTCACGCCGATCGAGGAAAAAGTGGTTCTGGCGCAGGGCGAGCTGCTTTCGACAACTTTATACCACATTTACTTAAAATCCATAGGTGTTGCCTCTGTGTTATTGCCTGCCCTGGATTTTATGAAAACTGATGAAGACAATGAGCCGGATGTTCCTTTTACTACTGCACATCTTCAGCCGATCCTGGATCAAAACAAAGGAACCAAACTTTTTATTACCCAGGGATTCATCTGCAGAAACAGCTTTGGAGAGGTAGATAACCTGAGAAGAGGGGGTAGTGATTACACGGCTTCTTTATTGGGGGCTGCAATACTTGCCGAAGAAGTTCAGATCTGGACAGACATTGATGGAATGCATAATAATGATCCAAGGATCGTAAAGGGTACAAAGCCTATCGCCCAGCTGTCTTTTGACGAGGCTGCCGAGCTTGCTTATTTTGGAGCTAAGATCCTGCATCCGCAGTCGGTTTTTCCTGCACAGAAATATAAAATCCCTGTGAGGTTGTTAAATACGATGGAGCCTAAGGCACCAGGTACGCTGATCTCAACTGAAAGTGAGAAGGGCAAAATCAAATCCATTGCCGCTAAGGATGGCATTACTGCGATCAAGATCCAGTCGAGCAGGATGTTGCTGGCATATGGTTTCCTGAGACGGGTATTTGAGATCTTTGAACGTTATAAAACGCCAATTGATATGATCACCACTTCTGAAGTAGCCGTTTCACTGACTATTGATTTTACGGACAACCTGGATCAGATCGTTGAAGAACTGCATGCTTTTGGTAGTGTAGAAATTGACAGTAACCAATCTATAGTATGTGTGGTGGGTGATTTTAGTGCTTCTAAACACGGCTTTGCTGCACGTGTACTGGATGCCATCAAACACATTCCATTGCGTATGATCTCCTATGGGGGAAGCAGTTATAACATCTCTCTGCTCATCAATACAGAAGATAAGAACGAGGCATTAAAGAGCTTGCATAACCGTCTTTTTGACTAAGTAAGTTATCGCTTTTTAAGCCAGACCAGAATGCCAATGAATATAAAAATGAGCATAATAAAGAGCCTTAACCTTTTGTTGTACTCATTTGTACTGATCTTTTGATTTTTATAATCGGCATAATTACCAATATAGATCAGGCCCAGGACAAGTAAAAAGAATACAATAAGAAATTTGAACATTATGTTTTCTAATAAAGATATAGTAGAGTTCGCAAATTTAGAAACACCTTTCTATTATTACGACCTTAATTTGCTGCAGCAAACCCTAAGCAATTGTGCAGACGCTGCGAAAGTATACAATTTTCATGTGCATTATGCCATGAAAGCGAATTTCAATGCCAGGGTGTTACAAAAAATCAAATCAACAGGCTTTGGTGCTGATTGTGTAAGCGGTGGTGAGGTAAGCAAGGCAATTGAAATCGGTTTCGATAAAAAGCAGATTGTTTTTGCCGGCGTGGGTAAATCAGATAAGGAAATTAATAATGCTTTAGACCAGGATATATTTTGCTTTAACGTGGAATCTGTTCAGGAGCTTGAGGTGATCAATGAACTCGCTGCTTTTAAAGGGAAAATAGCCAGGGTAGCAATCAGGATCAATCCTAATGTGGATGCACATACGCATCATAACATCACTACAGGGTTGGATGAGAATAAGTTTGGTGTCAATTCATGGGATTTGCCGCAATGCGCGGAAACATTAAAGGTTTCTGAGCACATTGAATTTATAGGTATTCATTTTCACATCGGATCCCAGATCACTAATCTTGATGTATATAAAAATTTATGTGTCAGGGTAAATGAATTTGCTTTGTGGTTTGAGGAGAGGGGTTTTACGGTCAAAATATTAAATGTAGGTGGCGGTTTAGGAATTGATTATCATCACCCGGAACAGCAGATTCCGGATTTTGCGAACTACTTTAAGATCTTTTCGAATTTTTTAGAAGTTAAACCTGGCCAGGAAGTACATTTTGAACTGGGAAGGGCACTGGTTGGGCAATGCGCATCTCTGATCAGCAAGGTGTTATATGTAAAGAATGGGAAGAAAAAGAACTTTGTTGTATTGGATGCAGGAATGACCGAACTGATGCGTCCGGCATTGTACCAGGCTTACCATAAAATTGAGAATTTAACAAGAGGTGATAAGGTAGCGTTAAAATATGATATTGTAGGGCCCATTTGTGAAAGCACAGACTGCTTTGGAAAAGAAGTAGAGCAGCCTGAAACTTTTAGAGGAGACCTTTATGCAATCAGGAGTGCAGGAGCCTATGGAGAGGTTATGGCTTCCAAATACAACCTCAGGGATGAGATCAGGTCGGCTTACAGCGAAGATATTTAGTCTTCAAAGAAGTCTTGCAGCCCGCCCAGGTAATATTCATTGATGCCTGAAGTAAAATCGTCATAATCCTGGTCCGGTATGTTGGTTTGTATAAATTCCAGTGACGTGCCTTTTTTGTCAGCATGCAATTTAATAGTGACTATTGACGGGTCGTTTTCTTCCCCAAAATACCATTGCTGTACGATCTTTTTGCCATAGTCAAATTCCAGGTTTTTGCCTGAGATGTCACCGTCCCAAAATGAAAACTCTGTTCCGGCTTCTTCTCTAAATTCTACTTCGGCGCCGGTCCATAACTGGATGCTTTGCGCTTTGGTCAATGCCAGATAGACTTCTTCAGGAGAGGCGGGGAGATAGTAGTATTTTTTAAATGTTTTCATTGTTGTCATTTGTTTCTGTTAAAGGTTTTAGTTGGATCTGCTCGTCCTTTTTTGCATAAAAATGGTCATGATACTTGGCCAGGGCCAATTGCCACACGGATTTAGGATAAGTAAATACAAATGTCTGTTTTACACGTTCAGACGCCAATAGATACCACACGAAAATAATACAATAGATCAGTGATCCAAAAACACTTCCCAAATCTTTTGGGTTTACAAACGTTTTGCCCAAAATAGAGTTCATAGACGACGCAATTGCGGTATCAAAAATAAGAAATCCCAAATGACCTGTAGTTATAATAATGAAATGTTTTGGGAAACTCTTTCTTCGTTGAAAAAACAATATCAGGCAAAACACACTATATGTAAATAAAAAGGCATATATCATCGCTTCTGCAATGAATGTGAACTTAAGCAGTCCTTCCCAATTTCCAAAATTAGCTAATCCATTCCAAGCCTCGTTTTTGAACATCCGTATGAGGAATGGGCCGGTTAGAAGGATTATTGGAAAAATCATGACCCTCATTGCAATTAAAACCAGCCAGCCGCCTATTGGGAGTGCATCGGCAATGTCCTCTATAATAAATGGTTCATTTTTTTTATATAATTTTAAGAAGAAGAGAGCAGAGCCCGCCAGACAGAATAGGTATGGGATCAGCATATAAAAATTTATATGATTATTAGCTTCTGCTGTTCCTCCGCGTTTAATATAGTGGGTCAGGTATTCATCAATCTTCTTGATGTCCTTTGCATAATCTTTGATCTTATCGTTCTCAAGATAGCCAACTGAGTTGCGAAAAGTGTAGCTAAATTTTATTTCTCTCGGACGTTGTATTTGATACATGTCAAAATAATAGCTGTCATTTTCAATCTGGAATGTGTCATCACCAACGGATACATTATAAGGCATGTCTACAGTGATATTTTGTTCAATATTGATGTAGTCTTTTAAAGCTAACGGGGCGAGTCTCTTTTTTGTGGTAATTTTCCTCAGTTCAGAACTGATCATGTCGCCATAAAAATAAACTACCTGATCTTTGATTTCATTGTTCTCGTTCCAGATGTTCCCAATTTCATATGATTCCGTCACTTCAATTACGTTCCCCTCTTCATTATCCTCTACTTTTATCTGCTCCTTTGTCTCGATTTCGGGGTATAATTTGGCCAGGTATTCCAGAAAACTTTTCTCCATCCCATCAGTTCCTGATTCAGCGATCTGACGTCTCAATTCATCTGCATAATTATCTGAGTATATGCTGGTAACCAATAAAGAAGATTTTGCCGCAGACACGGTATCTGCTAAATTGAATCTAAGGTTCGCAATTAGTTTGCCCAATGGCTTTCTTTCTATTTTTTCTAGCGTATTAACCCCCTTTTTGATAATAAGCACTGAGCCATAATCGGGCGCATAAAAACTATCGAAAGTGCCTCGCTGGTAACTTATGGTCGGATCTATCCATGTTTTATAATTGTTGTAATCTACCAATACGATTACGTGATTAAAAACAAATGGACTAGGCAGATATTCGTCAGTTTTTATGGTAGTGTAAGTGTTTGCGTAAGTCATGTATGCATTGATGCCCTGTGCTTTGAGAAGGTGGACCAATAGTAATGATTTGTCTTTACAATCTCCGTACCGCTGTAAAAGCACTTTTTCAGGAGAGTTTGGCCGGTGAGAATAAATACCGATCTCGATGCCCATGTACCTGATCTCATCTTGTACGAAACGCGTCGCGAGTGTAATGTATTTTTTTAGATCAGCGCCTGATTCTGCCCTTAACTCTTTAACTTTTTTATCCACCAGTGGAGTTCTGAGGTTAGTGTAATCGTTAATAGAAAGCGCCCATTGTACAACTTCATTCCAATTTTTATATTCTGAAAGCTGGGTTCTTTTCAACGGATTATACCAGGTGGGCTCATAATCAGCAGCCCGGTAAGTTTTGGTAAGCGTACTTTCCCATTCGTAAATCCTCAAACCGTTTTTTTCTGAAATATGGGGATTTTCATTGAAGTTGAAATTCTTCAGGGCTAATGAACGGGATTTGCTTAAAATTATATTGTTGTAAATATGTCCCACGCTGCTGGAGCCCTCAAAATAAAAAGCATCGGCATATTTTTTACCAAAGACAGGATTTAAACCTGTGATCGTATAGGAGAATTCAATGCGATCGTTTTTTCTCACATCATCCAGAAGCATAAAAGCATCAAATGTACCGCTATATATAAATCTTGATAGTTCTTTTTCAGTCTGCAATAACTTAAAATCATTGATTTTTAGTCGATTATAGGATTTTCCATCGCGCCACACCAATATCTTATGAAAAATTAGTTTTTGGAAACTGGGATCATAAGTGACTGAGATCTGGGACCCGTTCTGGACTCCGGCATCAGATACAATTTCCCTGATCAGGCGATGGTAATCTTCATGTAGTTCGAGATGACTTTGACTTTCATAGAACGAAGCAAAATATCCTTCAGAAATATCTTTGGGCGATGGCTTTAAGTTCTTTGGCTTTACTTTAACGATCCATGATGGCTCGTTATTATTTACAAAGAAATTCTTTTGTTGTCCATAACTAAAACTGGCAATTGCAGACGAGAATAAAAAAATCAAAAGAACTTTCATCGGGGAGAAAAAGCCATATAAATGCACGAATGGCGTTGAGAGCATATTACAAAACATAAGCTTTATATAATTCAGAGTAGCTAATGTATAAATTTATTTAAAAGCATTTATACCAGTCACATCCATTCCGGTAATTAATAAGTGAATATCATGAGTGCCTTCATAAGTTACCACAGATTCCAGGTTCATCATATGTCTCATGATGGAATACTCACCGGTTATACCCATACCACCAAGCATTTGCCTTGCATTTCTGGCAACATCCAGCGCAATTTCAACACTGTTTCTCTTGGCCATGGAAATCTGTTCTGCTGTTGCCCTGTTTTCACTTTTTAATACACCTAAGCGCCATACGAGTAATTGTCCCTTGGTGATCTCTGTAATCATTTCAGCCAGTTTCTTTTGCTGCAGCTGAAAGCCGCCGATCGGTTTTCCAAATTGTACCCTTTCTTTTGAGTAACGGAGGGCGGTGTCATAACAGTCCATTGCTGCACCCAATGCACCCCAGGCAATGCCATATCTTGCCTGGTTCAGACAACCCAGAGGGCCCTTCAGGCCGCTGATCTCCGGAAATACATTTTCCTTTGGGATCTTTACATTGTCAAATACCAGTTCGCCCGTTGCAGAAGCCCTTAAACTCCATTTGCCATGGGTTTCCGGAGTAGTAAAGCCATCCATGCCACGTTCAACTACCATTCCCCTGATCTTCCCTGCCTCATCTTTGGCCCATACCACAGCAATGTCCGCAAATGGTGCATTGGAGATCCACATCTTCGCACCGTTCAGTATATAGTGACTGCCGTTGTCTTTAATGTTGGTCACCATACCCCCGGGGTTGGATCCATGATCAGGTTCAGTCAATCCAAAACAACCCATCAATTCCCCGTTAGCCAGTTTAGGCAGATATTTTAAGCGCTGTTCTTCAGTGCCATAAGCAAAGATGGGATACATGACCAATGAGCCCTGCACGGAAGCTGTGGATCTGATCCCGGAATCACCGCGCTCAATTTCCTGCATCAGGATCCCATATGCCGTATAATCCAGACCTGCTCCTCCATATTCTACCGGAATAGTTGGCCCAAAGGCACCGATCTCTGCAAGACCTTTGATCAGCTGTTTGGGGAATTCAGCCCGCTGTGCATAATCTTCTATAATTGGGCTTACTTCTTTTTTGACCCATTCCCTTGCTGTGGCCCTGATCAGCTTATGTTCATCCGTGAATAATTCATCGAGTAAATAATAATCAGGAGATTCGTAAAGGTCTTTTTTGGCAGATTTATTCATTGTTTACACTATATTTGGTCAAGAAATCAGCTGTACCTTTCAAAGGTAATCATTTACCACAAGGCAAGCTTAAAAGCAAAGGATAATTTAATTTTCATTAATGAGCGATAATCCAAAATATATTCAAACTGTTGCGCTTAGAGACGTAAAATGTTTCGCACTCCATGGATATTATCCTGAAGAACAGCTTACAGGAATTTATTTTATGGTGGATGCAGTAGTTACATTTGAACCCGACAATGATACAGAGGACTTGCTACACACGGTGAATTATGAAGTGTTAAATACCATCATTCTGGAAGAAATGAAACGCACGCAAAAGATGCTGGAGACTGTTGTAAAGAATATCCTGGACAGGGTCGTAGAGCGCTACCCCTTTGTACACTCTGCAGAGGTGGGCATTAGAAAACTAAATCCTCCGATGCCGGGACAAATAGGGCATTCCTTCGTACAGCTGAGTTACAGTAACCCAACAACAAAGCAGTAACCACGATGCTATACCATAAAATCACCCCGGAGCTTCTTGATCTGATCAGGAAAATAGCTGGCATAGCTAATGTGTTTACTGATAGTGAGTCTTTAAGTACTTATTCACATGATGAAACGGAAGACCTGAAATATTATCCGGAAGTAGTTGTCAAGCCTGAAAATGCGGGTATTATTGCCGGGTTATTAAAATTCTGCAACATACATCATATACCACTGACGCCAAGAGGTGGCGGAACTGGCCTGAGTGGGGGTGCGCTTCCTGTTTATGGTGGAGTGTTGTTGTCAATGGAACGGTTTAAATCAATAATAAATATTGATACTGAAAACCTGCAGGCTACCGTAGAACCAGGCGTCATCACTGAAGAGTTTATCAATGCCGTTGCTGAGCATGGCTTGCTTTACCCAGTGGATCCCTCCAGTAAGGGGTCCTGCTTTATTGGAGGCAATGTCGCCCACGGCTCTGGAGGGCCGAGGGTGGTTAAATATGGTACAATCAGAGAATATATTTTGAATCTCGAGGTGGTGTTGCCGACTGGCGAGATCATCTGGACCGGAGCCAATACTTTAAAATATGCATCTGGTTATAATCTGACACAGTTGATGATTGGTTCTGAAGGAACTTTGGGTATAGTCACCAAGATCGTCACTAAACTGATCTCTAAAACTCTTCACAGTGTTTTGATGCTGGCTTCATTCAGCAGGAATGAGAATGCCTGCGCAGCTGTCTCAGCTATATTCAGGGCTGGCGTAACTCCGTCTGCGCTGGAATTTATGGAGCGGAAAGGGGTTGAGTGGGTGATTAAGTTTGATGATATCAAATTTGATCTGAAGGATGGTGTCAGCGCTTTTCTGCTTATTGAATTTGATGGAAATGACACGGATACCATATTCAAAGATTGCGAAAAGGTAAACATGGTGTTGGAAGAATATGGCTGCAATGATGTTCTTTTCGCGGATACTGCGCAGCAGAAAGAAGATCTATGGCGTATGCGGCGCATTATGCCTGAATCTGTAAAATCAAATTCGGTATACAAAGAGGAAGACACAGTTGTACCCCGTGCTGCATTGCCGAAACTGATCGGCGGAATTAAGGAAATAGGCTCGAGGTACGGTTTTGAAAGTATATGTTATGGTCATGCCGGGGACGGAAACCTGCACATCAATATCATTAAAGCCGGAATGAGCGATGACGACTGGAAAAATAAACTTAAAGATGGCATTGCAGAAATATTTGTGCTTACCGCAGATCTTGGAGGAACCATCTCGGGAGAGCATGGTATTGGATTGGTGCAAAAAGAGTTTATGCCGATTAAATATCAAGAGGTCAGTCTAAACCTGATGCGCTCAATTAAAAAAGTGTTTGATCCAAACAATATATTAAACCCTGGCAAGATATTTTAAGGTTGGGATGGCTTAGCAGGCGATTATCGGACTTAATTCTCCGATAACTGTTCAAATACGATCATTTTATTTCTCTCATGCTCTGGTATGGGCGTCGAAGCTTTAGCATTATAGTCAAAGGCAACACAGACGGTTTTACCCCTACTGCAGATTACTTCCTTACTGCCTTCCATCTTAATGAGCAGGTATTCCAGGTCAAAACTCGTTTTTCCAATCCTTGATGTTCTTACGTACACGCTGATCTTATCATCGATTAATATTGGTTTGATGTAGTCTAAAGTAGCTTGCGCGAGAACAACTCCTGTTTTCTTCCAATCCCAATGGATGGCTTGTGCCCAGTATTTACTTCTGGCAATTTCCATGTAGGTGAAATATACTGCATTGTTTACGTGACCCATCATATCGAAATCGGCAAACCTGGTTTCCAGAGCGGTTTTATACTTAAAACTGTCTAATTGATTGACTATGTCTGCCTTTTTGTCTGATTCTTTTGGATTTGTACGCCAAAGTGTCTTAAATATCATAGAAATTCGGGTTGGTATAAGAGTTGAATATATGGTTAGTATAAAAAGAAAACTTAAAATAGGAGATTATAAAAATGACATTAGTAAAATTTAACAACAGGACCAGAAACACAGCACCTTACTTTAACAATGTTTTTGACTCTTTGTTTAGCGAGGCGTTAAATAAAAATTTAACTGTAAATAAAGTTCCGGGAGTAAACATTTTGGAAACTGAACAGGATTATAAAATCGAAGTGGCTGCTCCCGGACTGGCAAAAGAAGATTTTCAGATCAATCTGAAAAAAGATACCTTGTCTGTTTGGGTAGAAAAAAAAGAAATTGAAACAGAAGTTAAGAAAGATTATACCCGTAAAGAATTTGAGTATTCCTCATTCGCGAGGTCCTTTGTATTACCTGAAAGCGTAAATGTAGATAGCATCACTGCGGAATATGTGAATGGAATCTTAAACATAACTATAGGTAAAGACGATGTTAAATCACAAAACAAAGAGATAAAAGTTTCATAATAAGTTAGAGTTTGGTTTTTAAGGTTGAGGGGTGTGCCGGAGGGCATGCCCCTTTTTTCTAGGTATAACCAAGGATCTTTAGTACCTGTTTACTGTTTTGTTCTTCCCCGAAAACCTCAAAGTTAAAGGTTTCGTCACGATTTCTTCTGATGATCACATGCTTTGGACTAGGCAGAAGACAATGGTGGATGCCACCATAACCACTTAATACTTCCTGATATGCCCCGGTATTGAAAAAACCTAAATATTGTACTTTTCTTGTCTTTGGCATAAACACACTGTTCATATGTGCTTCCTGGTTGTAATAATCCTGTCCGTCACAGGTAATACCGCCGAGGTTGACCCGTTCATACTCTGCATCCCAGTTGTTGACAGGCAACAAGATGTATTTTTGGTTAAGCGCCCATACATCCGGGAGATTTGTGATAAATGAACCATCAAGCATCAGCCACTTCTCTCTGTCATTTTGCTGTTTACGGCCCAATACTTTATAGAGAATCCCTGAGGCCTCTGCAACAGTATATTTGCCAAATTCAGTAATGATATCCGGTTCTACCACATCGTGCTCTGCACAGATCTCTTTGATCCTTTTGACGATCTCATTGACCATATATTCATAATCGAAGTCGAATACAAGGGAGTCCTTAAATGGCATACCGCCACCGATATCCAAGGTGTCCAGCTCAGGATTGATCTTCTTAAATTTGCAATACAGGGTTACATATTTTTCCAGCTCGTTCCAGTAGTACGGAGAGTCCGTAATACCGGAATTGATGAAAAAGTGAAGTAGTTTTACCCTGAAGTTGGGATTTGCGGAGATTTTATTGTTGTAAAAGTCGATCACGTCTTCCATACGTACACCCAGTCGGGAAGTATAGAATTGTGAATCTGGCTGTTCCTCTGCCGCGATCCGGATCCCCAGATTACACGGGGTGTCCATTTCCACCTCGTCATCAAAGAGGTTAAATTCCTCTTTATTGTCCAGGACCGGGATGATATTTTTATAGCCGTCGTGCAGCATATCTATAATATACTGCTTGTACTGGTAGGTTTTGAAACCATTGCAGATCACCGTAATGTCTTTGTTCAAAGCGCCCTTTTTTTCCAGTGCCTCGATCATTGGCATGTCAAAGGCAGATGAGGTTTCTAAGTGAATCCCGTTCTTGAGTGCTTCCTCGACAATGTGACGAAAGTGAGAGCTTTTTGTACAATAGCAGTATTTGTAATCTCCGCGATAATTATTTTTGATGATCGCCGTCTGAAAAAGCAGCTTGGCCTGCTGGATCTTTTTACTGATCATCGGCAAATAGGTAAAACGCAATGGGGTTCCATAGGTTTCAATCATTTCCATTAGATTCAGATCCTGAAAATACAATTCATCGTCTATAACGCTATAGCCTTCCTGAGGAAAACCAACACTTAGATCAAGAAATTCCGAGTAACTCTGCATTTATAGTTAAAATAATTTTTGCAAAAATGTAATTTTAAATCGAGAAAAAACGGTTATTAATTAAAATACTGTCATCGGTAAGTATAAATCTATTTTTTCTTCAGATGGATTTCGGCAAGCATGCACCGGGCACTTCCGCCACCATTTTTTTCTATGGTATCCAAGGACGAATGAACCATACGGCAGTACTTTTCCAAAAGAAAAATCTGTATTTCCGTCAATGATGAATAAGCCTGTTCTGACATCACCAACAGTCCTTCTCCATTTTTGTTCTTTACCTGCAGCATATTGCCCGCAAAATGATTCATCTGGCTGATGCTGATCTCTATGATTTCTTTTCCCGTGTGGATCAGGTACTGCATCACCAGCTCACGTTCCTGGTAATTTTGTATGGATTCCAGACAGATGACCGCAAAATGGTCGCCAAGGCACATCATCACATTGGTATGATAAATTGGAAAGCCATCCTGATCGTCGGCTTTAAAGGTTACAGGAGTGTAACCGGAGAGTCTGCACCAGTCGGCCAGTACTTGCTCATCTGTTCTTAAAGACAAACAGGCATAAGCCAGTTTATGCTCCCGGTCCAGTACCATACTTCCTGTTCCTTCGAGGAAAATCTCCTGGTTTTCATACTCCGAAAGGTCCGTGACCATTTCGATGTTGAATTTGTCTGCTAACTGTTCAATGATGTCTTTCCTGCGTTCCAGACGGCGGTTTTCGGAAAACATAGGGTAGAGGAAGACCTCACCGTTCTCATGGAAAGATATCCAATTATTGGGGAAGATAGAATCTGGTGTTTCCGGATCCAGGGTATCGTTGATCACCGTAACATCCACTCCATTACTGCGCAGCAGTTCTGCGAAATTATCAAATTCCCTTAGAGCTAGTTCCTGAACCCCGTTTTGCTCCGAAGCTTGCTGGAACTTATTGTTTACAGCTGTTTGCCTGTTGAATTTGAAATCAACCGGGCGGATCATTAATATATGGTTGGTAGTTTGCATGTTCATTTTATTGTAACGCATCCCTTAAAATAGGCAGGCTCATACAATGAAAGCCGCCTCTGGCCCGGGAAAGTTCTGCAGAAGGCATTAAAATCAATGTATTACTAATGGTTTCAACATCCGCATTTCCGTTTTCAAGGTCATTCAGCAGATCTTTAACCTTAATGGTGTTGAATCCATTGGCTTTAAATGCTTCAATGGTTTTGTCATTGCGGTCATAGCCCAAAACGACACCTTCCTTAATTGCAAGGAGATTGCAGGAATCAGTCCATTGTTCACGCGCATCGTAAGGAAAAGAACCGTTGCCGCTGTAAAGGAAGCGGGTAGGCTCGGTACTGCCAAGGTCATTTTGACTAATGTCATCCAGCAGGGCCTCTATACTCTCAAAAGTTATGGGAGTTGTTTTGCCTTTTGTAAATTGAAGTATCTCGGTGATTTCCTTATTATCTGCCTCTACCAGAAAATTGATCGGCTCATCAGCGTTTGCCGGTTGATTTTTGGAAATAGAACTGAGCAGCGCCCACATATTCCGCTTGATCTGTGTGAAAACAGTATCAATATGCATAAAATCCCGTTTGTTTGGAATCTTCACTACTGTTACCTTGGTCACTACATTGTTTTCAAACAGCAGCTTTATAGCCTCATTGGCGCCGTAGGCCGACGTTCTTTCACTACAACCAATCAGAACATGGCTGGGGCTTACCATCATCACATCGCCACCCTCCAGTGTAGTTCTGTGGTCTTCCTCTTCACCGGGTCTCAGAAAATGCTGTGCCGGGTCCGGAATCTCCAGTATGTTTTCAGCATAATCTTTAAATACCGGATGGTTAAAAAAGACGTACCGCATGAGCAAGGTTTCTCTGCTGCGTGCTTTTTTTGCCGGTTTATTTAATAAGATGTGCTTGTTTATGGTAATGCCGACATCCCTGGTGAAGATGAGATTGGGAATGGGGGCAAAGATCATGTGATCATTGTTGAGACTTCCGGAGATAAATATTTTGGCAAGTTCCTTCGGATCAGTATCAATCATTTGCTGCTGGAGTTTGTAGGTGCACCCTTCGATGGCGCAGACTGCTGCCGCCAGTTTTTTCCTGATTGAAGAATCCTGCAGTATATCTGAGAGCAGGTTTTGAACCTCTATTACAGCCAATGAATTGTGGAAGTCAGGATGATCCGGTTTGAAGAAACTCCGGTCAGCTTTTTTCGAATCTATTTCCTTTAAATTGCCTTTGATTTTTTGCGGGTCAAGAAAATACATCAAAAGTTTGATGTAATAATCATACTCGCCCCTGCGAATGGTATCGAGGTGTACAATGTCCTCAAAAAGCCAGTCCTGGGCCTTAGAGGGAACTACTTTGCCTAAGCCGCTGTCTGGACTATGGATCAGTAATTTGCGCAGCCTGCCGATCTCTGTACTTACATTTACATTGAAACTCTGGTTTTGCTCAGTCATAATAAGTTTGTAGTTGGACAAATCTATTTAATTTTAGGATAGTATCAAGCAAGCTTTAAGTTCGCCCTTCAAATTTTTTATCTAAATTTGCGGCTATGAATTTTATTATTTCCGAGGTACTGAAAGGTATTAAACAACTTTATAATGAAGATGTCCCTGAAAGTGTGGTCAGCATACAAGATACGCGAAAAGAGTTTGAAGGACAGGTAACCCTGGTAGTTTTTCCTATTGTACGTTTTTCTAAGAAGTCCCCGGAGCAAACCGCAAATGATCTGGGTAATTTCCTGATAGAGAACTTGAAAGAAGTCGTTGCCTTTAACGTTGTAAAGGGGTTTTTGAATTTAAGCATAGCAGATTCCTATTGGTTAAATTTATTCAATAAGGAGTTGCTCGATCCTTCGTTCGGTACTTTTAAACCTAATGGCAAGAAAGTGATGGTGGAATACTCATCACCCAATACAAACAAACCTTTGCATTTAGGTCACGTGAGGAATAACCTGCTGGGATATGCTGTTGCGGAATTGCTGAATGCTGTGGGGTATGAAGTATTCAAGGTAAACCTGGTAAATGACAGGGGTATCCACATCTGTAAATCTATGCTGGCATGGCAAAAATGGGGTAATGGCGAAACTCCTGAGAACTCTTTTCTGAAGGGTGATCACCTGGTGGGAAAATATTATGTAATCTTTGATAAAGAATACAAAAAAGAAATTGATGCACTGAAACAGGAAGGGCAAACTGAGGAAGATGCTAAAAAGAACGCTCCGCTGATCAAAGAAGCGCAAAAAATGCTTCAGGACTGGGAAGCAGGTGATCCTTCGGTAATTGATCTCTGGAAGACCATGAACGGATGGGTGTACGATGGGTTTTCGGTGACCTATAAAAACCTTGGAGTCGATTTTGATAAATATTACTACGAAAGTAATACCTACTTGTTAGGGAAAGATACCGTTGAAGAGGGCCTTCAAAAAGGAGTTTTCTTTAAGAAACCAGACGGTTCTGTGTGGATAGATCTGACCGCTGACGGTTTAGACCAGAAGCTCGTCCTGCGTGCTGACGGCACTTCTGTATACATTACCCAGGATTTGGGGACGGCTGAAATGAAATATGACGATTTCAAAATGGATGAGTCTATCTATGTGGTGGGCAACGAACAGGACTACCACTTTAAAGTGCTGTTTCTGATCCTCCAAAAACTAGGTAAAAGCTGGGCGCAGGGACTTTACCATTTGTCTTATGGAATGGTTGACTTACCAAGCGGTAAAATGAAATCCCGCGAGGGGACTGTAGTGGACGCCGATGATCTTGTTGCCGAGATGGTGGAGACTGCAAAGCAAAAAACAGAACTACTTGGTAAAGTGAATGGTTTCTCTGAAGAAGAAAAGGAGAGTCTGTATTATCAGATTGGCATGGGGGCATTGAAATACTTCCTGTTAAAAGTAGAACCTAAAAAGCGGCTATTGTTTGATCCCGCCGAGTCAATTGATTTTCAGGGAAACACTGGACCTTTTATACAATATACCCATGCCCGTATCAAATCTTTGCTGGGCAAAGCGGGGTTCACTGTAAACAAAGCTGTAGACGTGGCAATTACCGCAACAGAATTGGATATGATCCTGTTACTGTCTAAATATCCTTTGGAACTGACGGAAGCGGCTAAAGCGCATAGTCCGGCTACTCTGGCCAACTATCTTTATGAGGTCGCCAAAATGTTCAATAAGTTCTATCATGAAGTACCGCCCATAATTAAAGAAGAAGATGAGGATTTGAAGCAGCACCGTCTGAATTTAAGTGCAGTAACTGCCGGAATTTTAAAATCTGGAATGAAGATTCTTGGTATCGGAGTTCCTGAAAGAATGTAACCTGTTTTAGAGCGATAAGAGAAACAAAAGAGAAGGAATTTAATCCTTTTCTTTTGTTTTTTCCACACCTGGTTTTGCAGGTACTGGCTTCTTTTTCCTAAACGAGGCAAAGGTCATTGGGCTTTTTGACGGCCGCTCGTCTCCCAATAAAACACCCCATTGTTTAAACGTTTCTGTCCTGTCAAAAATGACTTTTAGTACAGCGATGACCGGCATGGAAAGAAACATTCCGGACACTCCGGCAATACTGCCCCCTATAATTACTCCAAGAATAGCAAATAAAGCATTTATCTTGACCTTAGAGCCTACTATTCTGGGCATCAGTATATTATTGTCCAGGAATTGAACTACTGCTATAACCAGTAATACGGTAATGACCGGCCAGAGTTCAGTTGAAGATGTAAGGGTCAGTAATACGCCAATCAGATTGCCGATCAATGCCCCAACGTAAGGAATGAGGTTCAGCATAGCGAAAATAACCCCGATCAATAAAGCATGTTTGATACCTACGATCATCAATATACCGCCAAGCAAAATGGTCATATAGGTCACCTGGATCAGCAGGCCAACTAAATAGTTTTTAATGATGGATTCGGTTTCATAAATGGCATCCTTCACTTTATGATGGTGGTCGGGTTTGAACCACATGAATATGAAACGCAGCAAAATATCTTTATAAAAAAGCATCAGGTAAATATAAATTGGCAACAGACCTACAAAAACAAATATAGAACTGAGGGTAACAGCTGCTCCGCTGGCTGCTTTTCCAGCCATGCCCAGCATATCGTTGCTTTTGTCATTAATGAATTTGACCTGCTCTTTGGTAGAAAAATCGCTGATGCTGCTTACCCAGCTGCTCAGTGCGTTAAGATGAATGCCGACGTTGCGTTTGATCTGCGGGAAATCCTGTATCAATGATCCGACCTGCATCGAAAAAAACCAAACGATGAGACCCAGCAATATCGCCACAAGCAGTATCGGAACAATGATAGCTGCCGGCTCAGGGAATTTGTGCTTTCTTAAAAAGCGGAAGACCGGTAAAAGCATGATGCTGATGAAGAAGGCCATAAGTACCGGCATAATGATATTATGGGCAATAACCAATATGGCGATAACCAATACTAATCCCAGAAGTTCAATTGATCGTCTGACGGTGAGCGGCATGTCTGTCATAGTTTAATTTTAGCTGTTTATTTAATAATAAGGTAAAAAGACTTATATATTCATTTTGTAACAGTAAAAGGTACGAAATGTTTGGGTAGTTTTGCGGGTATGATTACAAACGAGACAATAGTCGCCTTATCTACACCACCCGGAGTGGGTGCTATTGGTGTGATACGTCTTTCGGGAAAAGAAGCAATAAGTATTACCAATAGTGTTTTTAGCGGTAAGGACTTATTGAAACAGGAATCACATACCATACATTTTGGTTTAATTAAGGATGGTGAAACGGTTATTGATGAGGTGCTTGTGAGTTTGTTCATTGCGCCAAAATCGTATACCAAAGAAAATGTGGTGGAGATCTCCTGCCATGGTTCAAATTACATCATCCAGAAGATCATCACATTGCTTATCAAACATGGAGCGTCTGCAGCCAAGCCAGGAGAATTTACTCTAAGGGCCTTTTTAAATGGCGGCTTGGATCTTTCTCAGGCAGAGGCGGTCGCAGATCTGATCTCTTCTGATTCTGCCGCTGCCCATCAGGTGGCGATGAACCAGTTGAGAGGTGGATTTAGCACGGAATTAAACATATTGCGGGAGCAGCTGATCCATTTTGCTTCTATGATAGAGCTGGAGCTGGATTTTGCTGAAGAAGATGTGGAATTTGCCAACAGGGACCAATTGCAGGAGCTCATTAACAAAATTACCATTGTATTAAACAAACTGATCCGTTCTTTTGAACTCGGGAATGTAATTAAAGAAGGAATCAATACAGTAATTGCCGGAAGGCCAAATGCTGGTAAATCTACTTTATTGAACGCTTTGCTGAATGAGGACAGGGCAATCGTGAGTGAAATTGCCGGAACGACAAGAGACACCATAGAGGAAGTACTCAACATCAACGGCATCAACTTCAGACTGATCGACACAGCCGGTATCCGTGAAGCAAAGGATACTATAGAAGCCATTGGCGTCGAAAAAACAATGCAAAAGATCAGCCAGTCAGCAGTGCTGGTGTATGTATTTGATGTGATCAATTTATCTGCAGATGAGATCCGTGAAGATATTGAACGCCTGAATAAACCTGGTGTGGCATTTTTGGCCGTAGCCAATAAGATGGACCTTTCATTTAGTGACCGCTTAAAAGAACTTAAGCTTCCGGCTGATATTCAGTTTATTGCCATTTCTGCAAGAGAACATCAGCATATTGAAGAATTGAAGACCCTCATGTACGATACAGCCGTAGGAGACAGGTTATCTGATAACCATACAATGATAACCAATATAAGACACGTTGAGGCACTGCAAAGAACACAGGAAGCCTTAAACAATGTAGCAAATGGATTGAATAACCCAGTTACTTCAGATTTCCTGGCAATGGATATTAAGCAGGCGTTACATTATTTGGGCGAAATTACGGGGCAGGTTACTACGGATGATCTGCTGGAGAACATATTTAGTAAGTTCTGCATCGGCAAATAATTTATTAAAGCACGTATTCCTCATTGATTGGCTTCACCGGATCGGGAACATTACTTTCTCCGAGCATCTCTAAAAGATTGATCTCTATAGTTCTGGTAATTTGATTTAGCGGGATAGCGGCAGAGTTATTTTCAAAAGGATTCATGAGGCTCATGCCATTTATCTGCGTAGATACATATACAAAGCCCACCAGCCAGCCCAGGAAAATAGACCAAATGCCAGCCTGGGTGCTGGTTACCAGGGTAAGGGACACGACAAAAAGCCAGATAAAAGCCTTGGTGAAATAAATGTAAGCCGTAGGAAATACAGTGTTACTGATACGTTCTGACATACCCATTGCGTCTGTAAACCTAACTATCAGCTGATTCATTTCTATAAAACGGAAGCCGTCTATTTTGTTGTCTTTACTGAGCTGCTGAAGACATTCTGATTGCAGCAATAAAATGGCGTTGGGTATATTGGTATGGGTCTTGATCTCGTTTAATTCTCCTGGACTGAGATATTGTCCATAGGTTTCATCAACCGCACCCCGCAGATTGGCCTTTAGTGCGTAAAGAAAGGCAATCTGCCGGTATACCAGCCGCTGCTTTAGGTATGTATGTGGTGTGGTTTCCGTTTCATTTTGTGAAATATAGCTGATGGCCGCCCTTGCCCAGGACCTGGAATCGTTGACCAATGAACCCCATATTTTACGGGCTTCCCACCAACGGTCATAAGCCTGGTTGTTATTGAACCCAACAAAAAATGCGATTGCGGTTCCCAGAACGGTAGGTATGATGGCAGGTATTTCAAAGTGATGCCTGATCAAAAAAGTCCTGATCATGTAGGCACCAGTACAGGACACGATCATGATCAGATCTACCTGCCAGGTATTTTTAAGAATTCTGCTAAGCCGGATTTTTTGGGTTAAGTACATTTATTAATGGTCAGGGATTAATGACGTCTGGATCGACCTAATATAAGAATTATCTCACCACTCTCTGTCTGTATTGAAGCGGTGATTTTGCTTTTAATTTCTTAAACTGTCTGTTGAAATTTGACATGTTGTTAAAACCGCTCTCATAACAGATGCTGGAAATATTATCCCTGTCTTCCAGAAGCAGTTTGCAGGCATGCCCAATCCTGACTTCATTGAGGAAATTTGAAAACGCCTTCCGGGTACTCGCCTTAAAGAAACGGCAGAAAGAAGGAACAGACATATTTGCAATTTCCGCCACTTCCGCTAATGAAATGTCTTTTTGGAAATTCCTCATAATGTATTCATTTACTCTCGTGATCCGGTCATTATCTGATACACTGTGTTGCCGGACAAAGCCCGGATTGGCCAGGAGTTGCAATTCTTCGGATGCAGAAAGCATTTCAAGGATTGACAGCAGCCGGATAATTCTCTGATGTCCGTTCAGGCGGTACATGTCATACATCATTGCTGAAACCTGCTGCCGGCTATGTCCAAGTATCTTTATCCCAAATTTCGCTTTATGAAACAGCTGGTTTACATGAATCATCTCCGGAAGACTGAAGAAATCTTTACCTAAGAAATCCTCTTTGAAATGAATCACTATGGCTTCTGCCCTTAGTGACGGATCGCCCTGATAATAGATGGGGTCATTTTGATATGCATGTGGGAGGTTGGGTCCCATGAATACCAGATCTCCATCAGAAAAACGTTCTTCGTGATCCCCTACAATTCTTATTCCGGTACTTTTTACCACCAGTACCAATTCATATTCCGGATGATAATGCCATGGAGTAGGGTAATACGGATAGTTATCTTTCTGCAAAACAAAAGAATTTTTGGGCTCTAAAATTAACTTTTCATGGAGTGCCTTCATAACTAATATAAAGCTACAAATATATTTAATGCTGCAGTAAGGTATATTTTTTCGGAAAACCGAAGGCCAATAAAGTCAAAAGATTTGCAACAACTGATCAGAAAGTATCAGAATGGAAGGACCTGGTTCTCTATATTCGTTTGTTATTGACAGAAAAAAACCAAATTAGAATTATAAATCTAAATCTTGAAAATTATGGACGGCATAGTTTTGACACAACAACAAAAAGAACAATATGAGGAGAATGGGTATCTGATCCTGTCAAAGTTCCTCAATGGGGAAGAAGTCCGGCTGTTATATGGAATAGCAACTGAAGACAAGATCATGCGATCCAATGCAATGGACTTTAATGACCAGTCAAATAAAAGCACCAAACTGACTTTATGGTTTACTCCGGGAGAAGATGTCTATAGCTTACTGATCAGAAGTCAAAGTATAGTAGATGCGGTTCAAACGTTATTGGGGGATGGCGAAGTCTGTCATTTTCATTCCAAACTGATGCAAAAAGAGCCAAAGGTCGGAGGGGCCTGGGAATGGCATCAGGATTACGGGTATTGGTATAAGAATGGATTTTTATATCCGGAGGCCATGATCAGTGTCATGCTTGCGCTAACGGAAGCAAATCTGCAAAATGGGTGTCTGCAGGTATTAAAGGGCTCACACAAGATGGGCCGGCTGGAACATTCTTTTGCAGGGGAGCAACAGGGCGCGGATATGAATTTTGTAGAGCAGGCACTTACACGGCTGGAAAAAGTTGAGGTGGTGCTGAATTCAGGTGACCTGTTGTTCTTCCATAGCAATCTGCTGCACATGTCTGAAGCCAATTTATCTGATAAGGCCCGCTGGTCACTCATATCGGCCTATAACCTCAGCTACAACATACCATTCAGGGAAAAAAATACGTCGTGCATTACCCCGGTAAACGTTGTTGCTGATGATGCATTTTTAACATCAGGAGTGAGAGGTCTGTCGCAAGACTCGGACTTTCTCAAGAAAGAAAACGAAATCACCCTGAAAGAAAATTGATGGCCAGATCAGCAGCAGACTTAAGTTTTGATTACCTGCCCCGCATGCCAAAAAACAAGCGTTTCGGGATCGGATGCATCGGCGCTGGTTTTATTATGGCGGATTGTCATTTGGTAGCCTACAAGACAGCGGGCTTTAATCCTGTTGCGATTGCTTCCAGATCTCCGCAAACTACCTGGGAAGTTGCCCGGCGGCACCAGATCGGTAAAACCTATGATTCGTACTCTGATCTGCTCCAAAATAAAGAAATTGAAATCCTGGATATTGCCGTACCTCCAGGCATTCAGCTGGAAATTATCCGTGAAGCCGTAAAACATGCCGGCCGCATAAAGGGAATTCTGGTACAAAAACCGATGGGAGCCAGTTTTGCCGAAGCACTGGAAATCGTATCATTATGTGAAGACGCAGGAATAAAGCTGGGCGTAAACCAAAATATGCGTTACGACCAGTCGGTCAGGGCATGCAGATCAGCTTTAGATCAGGGGCTTTTGGGTACACCTGTATTTGCTTCCATTGATATGCGCGCTATCCCGCATTGGGCGCCCTGGCAGCAGGCATTGGGCTTTGTTACCCTGCGCACCATGAGTATACATCACCTGGATACATTCAGATACTTATTTGGTGATCCTGAAAGGGTTTTTGCCAGCGTAGCCAAGGATCCGCGGACAATGAAAAAATTTGACCATGAAGACGGTATCGCATTGTATATTTTAGAATATGCAAACGGGTTCAGGGCTTCTGCCTGGGATGATGTCTGGACTGGCCCATCTGGAGAAGGTGTTGCTAGTGATCTCTACATCAACTGGAGGGTCGAAGGCACGGAAGGCTTGGCTAAAGGCACCATCGGCTGGCCCTTTTTTCCGGAGCGGGTCCCTAGTACCATAGACTTGTCTGTAACTAGGTTCCCGGGAGAATGGATCAGCCCGAGATGGACTGAAGCATGGTTCCCCGATGCTTTCGCAGGCCCGATGGCGCAGCTGCTTTGTGCTGTGGAAGACGGGCTCGATCCCGAAATCAGCGGAAAAGACAATTTGAAAACAATGGCCCTGGTAGATGCCTGCTACCTATCCGTAAAGGAGCACAGGGCGGTGGAAATAAATGAAATCATTAACCCATGATACAGACAGGAATATTCACAGGCTACTTTCCTTATTCCCTGGCAGAAACTGCCAGACGGATAAGGGATCTTAAGTTTAATAACATACAGCTGGACGTTGGCTTTAAGGACATCGACCTTTCGACTGACAAGATAACCAAAGAGAAGTGTAAACTGATCCGGGAGACTTTTCAGCGGTATGATCTGCCCGTAAGCTGCATATCAGGATATACCAATCTGGTTCATCCCGACCCAGTCAAAAGGAAGAAAAACCTGGATCACCTCAAACAGATCATTCGCTTTGCACATGAACTGGGATCGCCCTATGTGGTCAGTGAAACCGGCACTTTTGACCGTGACAGCGATTGGGTTCATCATCCGAAGAACAAAACAGAAGAAGGTTACCAGGATTGCAGGACCGTTATAGCAGATATTGTTGCTCATGCGAGAGACCACGGAGTGACATTTTTAGTCGAGACCTATGTAAATAATGTGATCGGTTCCGTTGAGGAAACGCTGCAGCTTTTTGCGGATATCAACGATTCTCACCTGGCACTGCTGATGGATCCGACAAATTACTTTGAAGATCATAATATTGATAAAATGGACTTTACCTTAAATCACATCTTTGATAACCTGTCTGATAAGGTCCGGATCGCTCACGCAAAGGATGTAAAGCGGTCTTCTGAAAATCATGGTGTTCAAATGGCCGATATTGATGCCAGTGAGGCGCATGCGCTCAGGGGTGTAGGGGTAATAGACTTACCTGCCCCCGGTTTGGGATCATTGAACTACGACCTATACTTACAGCGTCTGATCCAGAGGCATCCGGATATTCCGTTAATTATAGAACACCTGGACGAAGCCGATGTCCCAAGGGCTAAAGCATTCATTGACGGTAAATTATTGGCAAACAGATAAAATAGAACATGAAATTTCTTTTGATCTTCATCTTATTTTCCATTTCAGTGCTGTTCGTTAAGATCGGCAGATCTGATGCAGATCATTCTGATATCCCTGGTCTGGATACTGCCAATTATCACGCCGGCTTGTACCTTCCAAAGGGATTTACCGCCACAGTCTGGGCGGAATCACCACAGTTCTATAATCCGACAAATATGGATGTGGATGCAAAAGGCCGTGTTTGGGTAACAGAAGCTGTAAATTACCGGAACTACAACAACGATTCGACCAAATATTTTCATCATGGCAAAGGAGACCGGGTCATGATTCTGGAAGATACCGACGGTGACGGAAAGAGCGACAAGTCTAAAGTATTTGTTGAAGATAAGGATCTGGTTTCTCCACTGGGAATCGCTGTTGTCGGAAATAAAGTAATCGTTTCCTGTGCACCTTCGATCATAGTTTATACTGATACTGACGGGGATGACCAACCGGACTCCAAAGAGATATTTTTAACGGGTTTTGGAGGAAAAGACCATGACCACAGCCTGCATTCCGTAGTTGCCGGACCTGATGGCAAGTGGTATTTTAATGCCGGAAATGCCGGTCCGCATAAAGTAAGGGACAAAGCAGGCTGGAATTTACGCTCGGGCAGCATCTATACAGGAGGCAGTCCTTACAATAAAGAAAATGCAGGCGGTCTGAAAAGTGACGATGGCAAGGTCTGGGTAGGCGGATTGGCGATGCGCATACGGGAGGATGGAAAAGGATTGGAAGTATTGGCGCATAATTTCAGGAATGCATATGAACTGGCATTAGATTCTTACGGAAATATGTGGCAGAGCGACAATGATGATCAGGTGGTCACCTGTCGTACCAGTTGGGTAATGGAGGGCGGCAACGCAGGGTATTTCAGTGCTGACGGCAACCGCTACTGGCAGGCTGATCAGCGCCCCGGACAAAGCACATTTACCGCTCACTGGCATCAGGAAGACCCCGGTGTAGCACCTGCTGGCGACAATACCGGCGCAGGCTCACCTACGGGTATGGTTGTCTATGAAGGGGATGCTTTTGGTGAGCAGTATCGCGGTATGCTGCTGAGCTGCGAAGCAGGCAAAAATGTAATCTATGGATACCTGCCAAAACCAAAGGGAGCGGGTTTTGAACTCAGCAGAAAAAACTTCATTTCGACATTAAAAGCTGTTGATGACAATTACAAATGGGACGAAAGAGTTACTGATGAAGGCAAATGGTTTCGTCCGAGTGACATTTCTGTTGGTACTGATGGTGCTTTGTACATTGCCGACTGGTATGACCCGGTTGTGGGCGGTCATAAGATGGATGACCAAAAGGGTTTTGGCAGGATCTACAGAATCACGCCAGCCGGAAAAAAACTGAAATCTCCGGGCATTAAACTCAATACGATAAAAGGTCAGATAACAGCCTTATTAAATCCTGCGATTAACGTCAGGAACGGAGGGTTTTTAGCACTCAGGGCCCAGGGTGAAAAAGTAATCGGCCAGGTGAAGTCTGTCCTTAATTCAGACAATTCATTTCATCGGGCACGTGCAGTGTGGCTAATGGCTCAGCTGGGCGGGAAAGGAAAGTCAGAGGTGAAAAAGTTACTAAAAGACAGTGACGCTGCAATCCGTTTAACTGCATTCAGGGCCCTAAAGGAAGATAAGCGTCTATTGTCTGAAATATTAAATGTGGCGGTCCATGATCCGTCCCCCGCGGTCAGGCGGGAAGCCGCGATAGTACTGAGAGACCTGCCTGCCGATAGCGCTGCACCTTTGATCGTAACCCTGGCCAGGCAGTTTGACGGAGAAGACCGCTGGTATTTAAATGCATTAGGTATAGCGGCCATGGGAAAGGAAGAGGAGGTGTATGCAGCAATTAAACAAAATATCGGAAATAGTGACCCTTTGCAATGGAGTAAAGAATTTGCTGCAATTGCCTGGAGAATCCATCCGGTATCTGCTGTCAGGGATCTGGAAACAAGAGCAGGCAGCCAAAAGCTGCCTAAAGAAGAACGGAAAAAAGCAATAGTGGCTTTAGCCTTTATCCATACACCAGAAAGCGTGGAGTCAATGCTCAGGCTGGAAAAAAGTCGATTGGCTGATGTAAAGGAACACGCCGGTTATTGGCTGAATTTTCGCAAGAGCAATGATTGGTTTGCTTTGCATAAATGGTCTGAGACTGAAGGAGAGAAAGATAAGGACCTGGCACCAAATTTAGAAATGGCGCGGTTTCAGGCCAATCTGATGG
>NZ_DATHGC010000307.1:0-5441 GCF_035317785.1 Pedobacter sp.
CGGACGACATCCTCATTGAGTGCAGTTTTGTTCTCCTTCAGAACCAACACATTGGATTCGTTGACCTTAGCTTGTGCAATAGCATTTTCATACCCGATATACGCAGCGGTGATCTCCGGGTTTTTCGGCAGGGAGTCTGAGGTAACGGAAAATTCTCCTGCATTATTCGTGAATGTTCTGATGCTGGTTCCTTTGACATAGATGGCCGCGTTTCCCAGTGGTTGTCCGCTTGCTTCGTCCAGCACCTTACCTTTAATGACTGTCCTTGCCAGGGCAGCCGAGCTGATGTCGACACTGCTGGCCGCAACGGGGGAAGGATTTGCGGTGCTAATGCTTTTCATTTTAGCTTTCGCAGTGGAAGCGTACGCGCTGGTTTTCGCAGCTTTGATCGCTTCCTCCATCGCCCTTGACGGACTTTTCTCTGCTTTCGGAGTTTCAGCCTTCGGGGGTTTCGCTGCCGCAACTTGTGTCTGAGCTTTAATCAGGCTGTCCTTAAGTTCTTTGGAGGCAATGGTCACCTCAACTTCCTTAGGCTGTTTGGCCTGTTTGGCCAGCATATCCTGGTAGTTGTTTTGTTTCATCCAGAAGATGATGCCCACAGAGATAAACAGTACCGCAGCGGTAGCCGCAATACTGAGGCGCTGCCAGGTAATTAAAGCCGTTTTTTTAGTGTGCTGCTGTTCCGCGATCCGTTCCTGTAATTGTTTTTGAAGTAAAGAGATGGATTCAAGTGATTTTTTTGGGGATGCACTAAGCCCGGCAAGGGCTTCGGCCACAAACGGATCTTCCAGGGCTTCCCGTTCTACACGGTTCATCGTCCTGGGATCAAGCTTGCCGTCGAGGTAATCCTCTAATATTACGATATCTAACCAATCCTTATTCACCACTATTCTTTTCTATACAAATTTTCAAATTGCGCTTCCCATTCTGTATGTAGCTTTTCACTTTCAGCATATCAAAGCCGGTAATGTCTGCCACTTCCTTATAACACTTCTCCTGCAAATAGAACAGATCTACGCTCACACGCTGTTCTTCCGGAAGTGTTTCCATACACTTTTCCATAACGCTGAGCCGGGTTTCTTTTGTATCATCGATATCAAGATGCACAAAATCTGTGTTTTCCACAAAAGAATCTTCCAATGAGACCGTGGTATGCTTTGAGTTTTTGCGCAGGGCCATTAAGCAGTGGTTGCGTGCCAGCACGTGCAGCCAGCTTTTGAAGTTCTGCACTTCATGCACTTTCAGCTTCTGAACCAGTTCCTCAAAAATCTGCATGACCGCATCCTTACTTTGCTCTTCATCTTTGAGGTAATTTAAACAGACCCCAAATACCAGGTGCATATACTTGTTGTAAAGCACACCCAATACTTCAAGCTCTCCGCTGCTTTTGTAGCGCGCAATAAGGGCAGCATCATCCTGTTCCTGTATTCTGGCGTTATTTTTTATAAACTTCAAGGGATAGCCTGGGCGTAATGTTTCTCAAGTATAAAAATATTTTTTCAAAGTGCTATGGAATTTCTGTAATGCTTACATCATCAAGAAAAACCAAACATATGAAAAAGCTAATTTTACCTGTACTAATTGTGTTGCTATTTGGTGCTTTTAAAGCTGCGAAAGTTAAAACACAGACCATTAGCGGAACAGTTACAGAATTGTCAACAGGGCAGCCAATACCCGGTGTTTCCGTATACAGCCCGGACAGGAAACACGCGTCGACGGACCAAAAAGGAAAATATTCGATTACAGTTCCCGCCAGTGCGACGGAGCTGACATTTGTGTACATAGGCTATGAAACCCAGAAAATAAAGATCAGGGCTAAAGTGCTTGATGTTGCGATGAAGGAAACACAAAGCAGTTTAAACGAGGTGGTCATTCGTGGTTATCAGAAAAGATCCAGAGATCAGACAACCGGAAGCAGCTATATCGCAACGGGAAAGGAGATTAAGGACGTGCCTGTTGCACAGGTTGAGCAATTGCTGCAAGGCAGAGTGGCAGGCCTCAATATCCAGAATAGCCGTGCTGAGAAATCTAAGAGCAGGATGATGTTAAGAAGTCCGGCTCCCGAAAATTCTTCCGAAAGTTATGCTTCGATTACTGAAAATCAATTCAGAACAGCTTTGACACAACCGCTCTCTACTTTTTCCATTGATGTTGATGCGGCATCCTACACCAATTTGCGCAGATACATCAATAACGGCGGCCTGCCTCCGGCTGATGCGGTAAGAATAGAGGAAATGATCAACTACTTTGATTATGACTATGCCCAGCCTAAAGGCGATGACCCGGTAAACATCACTACAGAAATTTCCAGCGCTCCCTGGAATACCAGCCATAAATTGGTAAAGATTGGATTGCAGGGGAAGAAAATCACCACAGATCGTCTCCCTGCATCCAATCTGGTATTCCTTATTGACGTTTCCGGATCTATGGCCCAGCCCAATAAACTTCCGCTGCTGGTATCCTCCTTCAAACTGCTGACAGAGCAGCTCAGGCCGTCGGACAAGGTAGCGATAGTGGTGTATGCCGGTCAGGCAGGAATGGTGCTTCCTTCTACTCCCGGAGATCAAAAAATTAAAATAAAAGAAGCTTTAAATCAATTGAGCGCTGGTGGCTCTACTGCCGGCGGCCAGGGGATTGAGCTGGCTTATAAGATCGCCTCAGACAATTTTATAAAAAACGGCAACAACAGGGTGATACTGGCTACGGATGGAGATTTTAATGTGGGCGCAAGCAGTGACGATGCGATGCAAAAGCTGATTGAGAACAAACGCAAAAGCGGAATTTTTCTGACTGTTCTTGGTTATGGAATGGGCAACATTAAAGACAGCAAGATGGAGGTCCTTGCCGACAAAGGCAATGGAAACTATGCTTATATTGACAACATCACTGAAGCCAGAAAAGTATTGATCAGCGAGTTTGGCGGCACCTTGTTTACCATCGCCAAAGATGTGAAGCTCCAGGTCGAATTTAACCCTGCAAAGGTGCAGGCTTACCGTTTAGTAGGTTATGAAAACCGTATGCTGAAAGCCCGAGACTTTAATGACGATCTGAAAGATGCAGGGGAAATGGGTGCGGGACACACAGTAACTGCCTTATATGAAGTGATCCCGGTTGGTGTGAAAAGCAGTTTCGCCGGAAGGGTAGATGACCTGAAATACCAGTCCGGGAAAAAACCTGTAGTAAGGAACAATAGCGGGGAATTGCTGACTGTAAAAATGCGCTATAAAAAACCAGACAGAAATGTCAGCAAGCTGATCGTCCATCCGGTAGCAGATCATATGCAGCCATTTGGACAAACATCTGAAAACTTTAGGTTTAGTGCTGCTGTGGCAGAATTTGGGATGCTGCTCAGGCAATCAGATTTTAAACAGAATGCCAGTTTTGATCATGTGATCAGTTCTGCTCAAAATGCGATCGGTAAAGACAATGAAGGTTATCGTGCTGAATTTGTTAAATTAGCAAAATCAGCCAAATTACTGGCCAAAGAATTGCTTACCATTGAGCAGACAAACAAGATTGATGAAAAGAATTAGCATTTACTTTACAGCGGCTGCTCTGATGTGTCTGAGCAGTTGCGACGTGCAGAGCCAGGCCCAGCTTGGAAAAATATTGAACCAGATCCCTGCGGGCGGAAATCCGAGTGTGACTGAAATAGGGCTTGGAATTAAGCAGGCGCTGGAAATCGGGACCTCAAATGGTTCAGACAAGTTGTCTGCCAAGGACGGATTTTTGGGGAATCTTGCTGTGAAGATCCTTTTCCCTCCTGAAGCACAAAAGGTGGAAAAGGCTTTGCGCGGCATAGGCCTGGGCCCTTTGGCAGATAATGTGATCACAAGTTTAAACCGCGCAGCGGAAGACGCGGCCAAAGAGGCCAAACCTATCTTCATTTCGGCTATAAAACAAATGACGATTGCTGATGCAACGAATATTTTACTTGGGAGTAAAGATGCCGCCACCAATTATTTTAAGCGGGTCACTACTGCTCAGTTAATGGAAAAATTTAAGCCGGTAATCACAGCCAGCCTGAGCAAGGTCGGCGCCACAAAATATTGGGGAGATGCCGCAGGCCAGTACAATAAACTCCCTCTGGTGAAACCGGTAAACACTGACCTTTCTTCTTATGTAGCCCAAAAGGCCATAGATGGTATGTTCATACAGGTGGCCCAGGAAGAATTGAAAATAAGAGAAAACATTGGCGCCAGATCTACCACGCTTTTACAAAAAGTGTTTGGTTATGCTGATCGGCAAAAGTAGATTTTACTGAGAACTTTTATATGAAACTGAAAATCATATATTTGTATTCCGTAAATTTTATAACTCTTAAAATATGTCAAGGAAAAGGGAAAAGACCACCATTATCTTTGTAAACAAAAACCAGAGTTCAAACAGGCCCATACAGGTTCCAAGCAGTTTTGTGCAACATTGGAAAAAGTACCTGGCCGGCGTGCTGGCAAGTTTTGTTTTTTTATTGGGTACTATATTTTACCTGACTTATAGCAGGGCCACAATTGAGCTCAGCAAAGTGCAGTTGGCTCAGGAATTGCAAAAAAGCAAGAAAGAATCTGCCTCGATTGACACCTCATCGCTCAAAAAATATTACCTCTCTATTGACAAAAAGCTGCTCACTATAAACAAATATCTGAAGGCCAGGGGCATCAGGCAAATCATACCCAATGTGGGAGGTGAACAAAGCTCCGACATCTTGTCAACAGCGGAGACGGGGGAGTTTTATGATACACATCTGGATAAGATGATCGACTACGTTGCTTTTACCCCGATGGGCTATCCGCACCTTGGCGTGATCACTTCCGGATATGGCCACCGTGAAAATCCTTTTACCGGCGAAAGTGTAGAAAGGCATAAAGGACTTGACATCAGAGGAAGATATGGCGAGGTCGTCAAAAGCACGGCTAGCGGGAGGGTCGTCACGGCAGGTCGCCGCGGCGGATATGGCAACTGCGTGGTGATCAGTCACGGCAACGGATTTGAAACCTATTACGGCCATCTTTCAAAGATCCTGATCAAAGCCGGCCAGCAGGTGAAGGCCGGCGAAAAAATTGGCAGAATCGGGTCGACAGGAAGGTCGACAGGTCCCCATTTACACTATGAAGTACACAGATACGGTAAAATAATCAATCCCAGATCCTTTTTAACACTCGAGTAATGTTCAAGAAAACCAAACAGGTAAGTGACATCAATCAACAGGAAATATCTACAATAATCGGCGACGGTTTTATAATCACCGGAGAAATCAGTGGTAAATCAGTAATCAGAATTGACGGTAAGGTCACCGGAAATGTAAAAGTTATAAATGGAGTCATTCTGGGAGAAAAGGGAATCATAGTCGGAGATATTGAAACGACTTCGGCCATTCTTTACGGAACGGTAAACGGCAATGTCAAAGCCCAGCAGCTGGAAATTAAGAAAACAGGGAGAGTTAA
>NZ_DATHGC010000308.1:0-25734 GCF_035317785.1 Pedobacter sp.
CAGGGTCACCTTGTCTTCGGCGCTGCGATAATTGCTAAAAGCGCCGTTTTGCCAGCTAAAGTCGATGGTATTGGGCTCGCTGGAGAGGGCTGCCGGCGACCATACGCTCAGCAGGTCGCCTTTACTGTACAGGAGATTCGGGAAATCAATATTCAGGTCCGGATAACCGCCGGTTACCGCATACTGCATGTTATAGGAAAGGGCCGAATTCATAGGGGTTTTCTTATCGTAATTCTGAAAGCAGTTTTCAATAATCTGATCTACACCCAATAAAAATCCTCTGAAAAGCACCATTTTCAGTCGCTGAGCCAGTTGCGGTGGGGTTGCAGGTTTATTGCTGGGTTCGGGTAGCCCCCTCATGTAGTCAATTCCTCTCCATGATGCGCCCACCACAGCTCCGACTTTTCCTGAGAAAGCGCCGAGGATTCCGTTGGTAATTCTGGCCATAACTTTGTTATTTATGAATACGTTTGTTATTGTTGTTTGCTAAAATCATTAATTTTAACGTTACAGCTATAAATCAGATGAAATTTTTTTAAAATTTAAGGTTGAGGTTATGGGTAAGCTGCATATTGGTCAGGGGCAGGCTAATGTCAAGTCCTCACATGAAACACACCTCATTCACACTTTCTTCACAAAAAGGTACCTGTTTGTGGCTTTGGTGTGAACAAGGTGTGAAGAAAGTGTGAGTCAGCACTTATCTGTGAAGCATTTTGAGGTCAGGGATACACGAGGAATGCAATGGATAGTGATGTTGAGCAGATGCTAATGAACGCAGCATTGTTGAAGCCGGGAACGAAATACGCTATTAATTTTCAGTTTGTTAAGGCAGGCTTAGGAATAAATTGCTTAAAAAAATTGCGAATTTGGATTCCAAGCATTACTTTTGCAGTCCGTTAACGAAACGGAAATGCATTCGTAGCTTAATTGGATAGAGCACCTGACTACGGATCAGGAGGTTAGGGGTTCGACTCCCTTCGAGTGCACCACAGAAAGAGGAAATTGCAGCAATGAGATTTCCTCTTTTTTTATTTATATATCTGATATTCAGACACTTGAATTTTTTCGGATTGGTTGATTTTTGAACTCTAAAATCTTAGTGTTTTTCGAAATTTTTGAGTATGCTTTTTTTAATGTATTGATATATAGTTATTTACTTTGTTTTTTATTAAAAATCAAAAAAAATGGTTCGATGTCCGGAAGGGTAAGTTAAAGAGAGTCGAACCTGGGGAATATATCCCTAGTAGAGTAAATTGTCTATTTAATAAAAAATGGTTAATAACAGGCGATTAGATATTGATTTTAGGATTTTTTGTCTCAAGAACAATATCTAAATGCCTTGTTTGCCTTTGAAATTAATTTACCGTCCCCGGTCAGCGCATACACATAATTTGGGCATTCAGCGAAACTGGTTCTTCCCCAATTTTGGTGGTAGCATGATATCTTGACGACTCCGTCGTTAGAGGTTCATGAACCTTGCAAATCTGATTTTCCCTGCCAATGACATATTTAAGGTCATTTCGGTAGATAACCAAACCGATCTAATAAGTATTTACGTTCAAAGTGGGCAAAAGGCTTGTAGATGTCCGAATTGTTGCGAGCCCTCCACTAAGTTACATAGCTATTACACACGGAGATTCAATGACCTGCCTACTTTTGGAAAGGCTTGCAGGATTTTTTTGCGATCACGTAAATATTATTGTCTTACTGAGGAATGTCCCCTTAAGATTTTCACGGAATGTTACGAAGATCATTTCAGGCCACGCAAGCGAACAACCAGTCGCCTAGAAGGTAAGCTCTTTAATACAGTTGTGGAGCTGGGAGGGAAAGCGGCAGAGCGCATTTGCCACCATTTTTCAATACCGGTAAGCGATACTACGTTACTAAGGCTCATCAACAATGCGTCGCTACCCGACTCCAGGGTTTTTACAGCGATAGGGGTTGATGACTGGGCATATAAAAAGCGGGAAAGATACGGCAGTATCCTGGTGGATTTAACAACAAGAAAAGTAGTAGATCTATTGCCAGACAGAGAAGAAAAGAGCTTAATCACCTGGTTAAGGAAACAGCCAAAACTTGAAATAATAACCAGAGATCGTTATGGTAAATACAGACGTGCGGCAACTAAAGGGGCTCCCCAGGCTATACAGGTGACTGATCGCTGGCATTTACTAAAAAACCTCAGCGAGGCCCTCACTAAAATGATGAACCGTGAATATGCCGGATTAAATCGATCATTAACGCCTAAGATTGATGAAAGCCCGGTGGAAGTACCCGGTGCGTTGCCTGTTAGAGAAAAAGAAGTGGCCACTACGGGAATTATAAAACAGCGGTTTGATGAGATGAAGAAATTACAGGCAGAAGGCCTGCCAATAACGAAGATTGCAGGTCGGCTTGGCATGAGTAGGCAAACGGTTAGAAAATATATGTCGACAGAAACCTTGGTTCGTAAATCCTACAAAAATAGGGGCATGATAGAGAATTATTTCAACCATATTAGAAAACGCATAGAAGAAGATGCAAACCTTTACCTGAAAACATTATGGAGTGAATTACGGCTTATGGGATATCCCGGAGGATACAGCACGCTTTCTGAAGCCATGGCTTACTACGGCATTCGCATTGGAAAGAAAACAAAGAATCCAAAATCGCCAGAACAGTCAGGTTCATTCTTTAAGCCTTCTAATGCTGCAATGTTATTCCTAACTCCAGAATACAAGCTAAACATTACGCAGAAGGAGTTAATAGATAAATTATGCAAATCATCTTCCGACCTGAAATGCGCCTGCTACTGGTAAGAGATTTCCGCAATCTCATGGAAAACAAACTTGGAAACAGGCTTAGCGCTTGGATAGCGAATGTGCAGCATTCAGGTATCAGAGAGATTACCGCCTTTGCAAAAGGTCTATTGAGCGATTACCAATCTATAGAAAATGCAATCAGCATGCCCTGGAGCAATGGCCCCGTAGAAGGTAATGTAAATAAGCTAAAAACAATCAAACGACAAATGTACGGCAGGGCTAGCTTCGAATTGCTCAGAAAAAGATTAGTGCTGGCGTCAACTTAGCCATCATAAATTAGAGAAAGCCACATACCTTGAAACATGGTATAGATTATTCTTTTAATTTAAAATTGAATACAACAGTGCCGGATTGTATGGTCTTATCTGATTGTACCAAGCGTGATTTCATCACTGCCTCTTTACACTTTTGATTTAGATCTTCGTCACCTAGTGTTGTTCCTTTTACGCCAGGGATAACATTAGTAATCCGTCCATCTTTTTCAACAATAAAAAAAAAAACAATGTTCCCGGTTTTCTCCCCACGATATATCGGGTAAGCCAAACCAGTAAATCTTGACAAATCTATTGGAATGGGAGGTTCAGTGTCTTGGTAAAATTTGGCAAAAAGCCAATGATTATGGAATCTCATAAGACTACTATCCTTTGTAATATAATTTTGAAAACCTGTTTGGTTAAGAGATTGAATGATCTTTTTCGATGTTCCCTTCATATCCCAGTCTTTCAGTGATGGTCTATTATGTAAGACAAAATATCCTTTCGTAAATCTAATTACGTCGAGAGGATGTCTGTCTTCAGCAGCGTATAGTCGGTATCTGGAATATTTTTTCTGAAAGATGGTCATCGTATCTCTTGTTTTATTGTTCGAAATTTGGATGAGATGAAACTCCCTGATATGAGTGTAATACTCATACAGCAACCAGCTTTCATAAAATGCTGCCTCAATTTGAGTATTGCGCTCGCCATAATTAAGGGAAGCATACCTTGATCCATCTGGCCTAATCGATGTTATACTGAATGATGAGTCAGCATCAGTAATAAATTTGCCATTTGCATCTATCAACTTAAATCTATAGGCATATGATGGTTGCTGCGCAGTCGCATGGTTTAAAAAGCTTAAGCAAATAGCAATTGAAAAAAGAAGATATCTAGTCATGTATCAAATATAGAATTTGTAGAAATATAAGTGGAAAGTCCCCATCTAAACTGCTTCCTCCTAACTCTTATTAGTCAGTACATGTCCCGCATGAAATTCTTTTAAGAAATTCCCAAAAGGTAGCTCTAACCATAGATACCAAAATTAAAATGCTACCAACCACCAAAAGTGGGGAAGAACCACTTTCGCTGAAATACCCACTACTTTTGTTAGACGTCTAACATTGGTGAAATTATCAAATCTAGGATTATCAGTGACAATTGCTGTATTTTCAGAATGGGCCATTTCATTTGCCAGATAAGACATGAATAGAAATGCTAATTCCTCCGAGACCAGGATTCCATTTTCGATGGGTTGTCCTATGTTTTTGTCCTTACAATAATCAACCCATTCCATTGAAAATTTGTCTGAATAAATGAGGAAGTCCCAACGACTCATATCTTACCATCGCCTTACAATATTCACTCTATTAAAAAGATAACTTTCACGATAAGAGTCTTTAAAATATCGCTCTGTATCATTTATCGCTCTTCTTGTTGCCTCAAAGTCGTCACTATATCTGGGGCTTATTGGATTGATTAAATCAGTTTCTTTCCGAATTTGATCAAACCTAGCACTTACCAAATGAGATCTTGTTTGGGGGATAATGGGGCGGTATTCTTCAAAATACAGGAGTGCAAATTTTAGCCAAATGTCATCAGGTGGCTCAAAAGAAGGATAGTAAATCAAAGGTTGCATAGTGCTGACTTTCTCTTAAAGGTAAAAATTTAATGCTAATATTAATTCGGGCAAATTTGAAAAGGTATTTGTTGATCTTAATGAGCTTTTTAATCAACACGCTCATGTGCGTCCTTGCTGATCCTAGTAACAATATCTTTGGAAGTTTAGCCGATTCTACCTGCTTGGGAACTGTAGGAAATTTTCAAAGAACAAGGTCAGTGTTAATTCGAAATACAGGAATCTATCTGGACGGACCATCAAAACTGGACAGAGTAAAATAGACTGGCCTTATTCGGTAAAACTACCGTCGTGCACTGCTGTTAAGCTTAGATTGCGTTACTGAAATCAAATTTTTGTTCAAGTCCCGGAAAATCTATAAAAGGATTTCGGTTTCCCTGAAGCTGGAATATTTCGTGGTTCCGATGTTTCTCATATAGTGTGATCTTTTGCTCAGACGACCAGTTTTTCAGCATGGTGATGTCTTCTGATTCGTATTTTGTGATGGTTTTTGGATACCGCACCAGGAAATAAAGAACGGCTCTTGCCACAACGCCTTTATTGTTTTCCGGTTCAAATTTGTCATTTTCCATATTGCCGCATTTCAGTCTTTCTTTCTCCTGATCTGCCGGAACTGGCTTATAGTGTTCGAACTCAGTGTAAGCATGATCATTCCGGAAACTGTTGCAGCCTGATTCGCAGGCGAACAGATGATGCAGATCACCTTTCATCGGTTCCTGTTTTCTAAACCAGGACTGGCATACTACATGCTCACAATTGTAGGGCAGGAGTGCTTCTAGTGCAATAACCGATTCCGTAAACGCCTCTTTGCTCACCATCTTTTCATGTTTGCTGATCTCTATAAATTTGAGTTCACGGTCGATATCTACTTTTTTGTCAGCCAAGATCAATTCTTCGGGGCTGAATTCCATTGTAGAATAGATACTTCTGAGTTTTCCATCATGATAGAGATCCACCTTTGGATATACAAATTCAGAAGGACTGTAATTGTGATGTTTAGTGTGTGTTTTTTTCAGCAGGTTATGCAGCTGATCAAATGAAGAAGCGGATATGTCCGGAATTTCCCGGTAATACTGTTTTGCATTCTCCTCATCCTTTTCCTGAGGATAATAGACCTCCTTTTCAAGTTGCTCTGATGTTTTACCTACAGATTTGATCAGGATATTCGGGTCGGTAACGGGACTGAAATGATTAAGCAGGAAAGGGAACTCGATAGCAGCCTTTGTGGTAATATCAATGATAATGCTGCTTACCCGTACCCCTTCATTTTCCAGCCAATTGATCTGAGATTCTCCCTGAGCTTCCTCCCAGACCTCACCCTTCAGGTTCAGGATACGCAGTTGATTGTCCCGATTGGGAACGCCGGAGTGGTGTAAGGCCACTACTTCCCATTTGTCATTGAAAACAGGCGCGCCGGATGCACCGTTTTTAGTATCGGTTTCATACCTGATGAAAACAGGCAGATCCAGGCTAGTAACCCTGTTCCCACGTATGGCGACCTTTTTCTTCTTCCCGTCTGGATGCTGAATAACTGAGACAAAGTTTCCTTCTTTTGTTTTCCCAAGACTGGGGTTTAATTTCAGAAAACCAAATTCGTTTATTTTTGCCGCGCCGTCGGCAGATGTTTCTTCCAGCCAAATGATGGTATAGTCATATGGCTGGTTGGTATAAAATAGTTTTTCGGGATTGAATCGGAATACCCTGGACACCGTCGGAAGATTGTCCGCTCCTAGTTCATAATTGAATTCTGCGTAGGATAAGCCTGCAGTCCCTTTATTAGAAAGCACATGGTTATTGGTGATCATGATGTTGGGTGCAATAAGAAAACCTGTTCCGGCCGAGTCATCATCACCGCTTTCGGAGATCACTGTTACTCTGCAGACCGATTTTGCCGCTAATGCTCCTTTGATAAGGTAGTTCACCTCCAGCATGTCATCTCCATCAATGATCCGCTCTAACTGGCGCTTGTCATTAATAATTTGCTTTAAACTAATGTCGTTCTGCTGGATATAGGAGCCAAACTGCTTTGGACTGACCACTTTGTTTTCGGGCTGCTCGGTGAATCGCCGAAAGTTTATTTTTTCGGCAAGGATGCCTCGCTGCTGTTTGGCTACAAAGGGATTGTCTGCGAATTCTGTGAATTCCATTTTGCCTGTACGATTTGTCAGATCTGCAAATTCCGGCAGATCTGGTGCTGTGCCGGAGGTTTGTCTGGCCTCGGTAAGGCTGATCTGCTCCAGGAACTTTTCAAAAGCTTTCATATAAGATTGATTATGATTATTAAGAAGTTTACTATAATTTAATTCTTGCTCCCAGAGCCAGCTGTCCATACTTTTGATCGTCTAGCCCTTTCATGGGATTGCCACCCTTTACATGCTCATAACCAATCGTAATGGCATTGACACCTGTGAATTTGATATTAAGGGCCGCTCCAAGCGTCTGAGATGTCCCGACATACAGGTCGGTATGGTCACTAGTGATTTTTGCACGATCAGTGATGGTCCATTTTAACTGCAGCAGATTGTATTTTTCAAAGGCTTTATACAGAAACCCGCTTAACGGATAAACTTCTAGATTAAAAGTTCCGCTGACCATGGCCAGTCTTTCATAACCGATATATTCCAGTCCTACACTGTGTGAATGACGGTACTGCAGCCAGTTGGCAAAACCACCGGCTGCAGCAGCGGGAATGACCTGATTAGGTTTAATATAATTTAGGAATGTGCATTCAAAAGGCTGAGCAAAATTGAGGCTGCCTGCAGCTATAAACTGAAAGCCCCTGGTATCTTTAATGAGGTCCCGGGTATGCTTTGCTGAGACATCCAGATCTATCTTGCCGTGGATCTCACTGTCTTTCTCGCTGAGGACGAAACCATGGAAGAATTTAAGGCCATACTGCTGAACGCTTTGCTTTTTTGAGACTAGATTATTTCTCTGAAGCTCACTAGTTGCAGATAAAGTATTCAACGAATCGAATTCAAGGTCGAGACTGAAATAACCATTCACCAGGTAGCTGTCCTTGCTTTCACCATCCTTTTGAAAGGTAGCAGCAAATTTAGCCGCTTCTGCCTGTGTAATTTTGTTGTCGGATGCCTGTGCCAGGGAAATACCTAATTTTACCTTTTTTTCTGACCCGACCTGTGCCATGCTTTCATCGCTTAACAAGAGAAAAGAAATGATAATAAGGAGATTAAGCAGCGTTTTCATAAGTTTTTTTGATCAGGTTAACAATATCTTTGACGGTTAGGCAGGCGACAGCTTCCGCGGAGGTGATCTTTGCAGGTGTTTTTGTGGAACCTGTGGCTGTAAGGAGTGCCCGAACGGTATTGTTGCATTTGGTGTGGAGAGAATTTTTGATCCACTGCGTGTTAATTCCTAATCCGAATTCCAGGTTTGAATCCGGTTTTATTTCGATTCCCGGAGCCGGAAGCTGCGGTTTAAGAAAGTTGATCACCGCCTGTAGGATGTCATCATCCAGAGAGGCTAATAACTTTATCGTGTCAAGGATCTTTTTCAGCCTGGTTTTCTCCAAAGCTTCATTTGTTATTGCGTTCTCTATAGTCTGCACCAGAAGATCAATGTCCTCCTTTTCAAGATTAAGTTTGAGTGGCATAATTTAGATGGGTTATAGTTGGTTATTGAGGAAGCGTTTAATTTTTAGTGTCCTACATGTTTCGTTCCGCTTCGGTTACCGGAAATTGTACCATTCCATTGATCTTAAGAGGGTCACCGAGTCGCAGATAAATAGTTGCTTGGATGGGGTAGTAGCCATAGGACCAGACTTTAATGTCGAAACCTGAAGCACGGGAATCCGAGGTGCGGAATCGTTCGCGGTAGCTGCTGTGCAGTTCATATTTTACTAGTGTAATGTCGCTGAGCTGATAAGCGTTGGAATACTCTCCTTCGCCATATGCGATGTAGATCCGAATATAATAATTCAAATGTTTTCCGTTCTTGAATCTTTTGGGCGGGATGAACTGATCCCGTTCAACTTTGATCACAAAGTTATTCTGTTTTCTTTTGAACTCTTCGTATGTATCTATAAAAGCCATTATCCTGGAAGTTGAATGGAAGAATCTGTTTCATCAGCCGGAGCGTCGTCTGTGTCTGCTGCATCGTTGTCTTTTCCAGAATTGTTCTTTATCGCTTCATCCCTTTGTTTTATCGCTTCTGAAACAACAGCTCCTGCCTTCTGTTCCGTCTGCCTGATCTCTTCACTGGCCTTTTCTGCTTTAATTGCGCCCTCCCTCTGACCAAAATAATAACCAATTACTGTAGTCAAAGCTGTACCTAAAAGTATAAGGTAGTTCTTTAACAATTCGAACCAGCCTTTGGTAAGATCTGGATTTTTTCCAATGTTGAGTTTAAAGACAAAGAGATTGACGACGATCAGGAGTGCAAGCACGCCAATGAAGCCCCAAAGTAAGACCAGGGCAATGTTTTTGGTGGTTGGATCTTTAGATTCTTCCATGAGAAACGTTTTTATAAATATATATAATATTTCAATCTCTTGTGTATTTTGTGAAAATATTTTTCTTATGCATACATCTATAAATCAATATATTGACGGTGTTTGTGTGATAGGTATTAAGGGGATGTTAATTTGTAGATAAATTTATAATGTATTTTAACGTTCGTGCCAATAAAACCATCGGCCGCTGCGCTTATCCTGATCCGGGAAAAAATGTATAGATTTCCATTTGATCGACGTTTTAAAAAAACACATGCCCGGTTCGCTAACGCTGCACTTGATCGGAAGGTCTGGTATATAAATACGAAAGGCGAGTCTAATTTTAGACTGCATCTGGCCCTTATTCCTTGGATACGACTAGGCGCTTGCTACCGTTGAAAGATCACATCTTTGAAAAGTATGTTTACCGCCTTACTGATCACCGTTATAAACCTGTGCTTCCTGGATATGGATCTTCTATTCTTTAATTCGTGAAGTATTAATCTCTACTAGAGATGAACTTTGTAAGTGCCATCTCTAGTAGAGATTAATACGCAGGTTATACACATGTAAATATTCCACTCGGGAAAGCAAATGTGTATTTAAATTCTATCTACTTAACACGAGTTTCCTATATTTTCGGCTTTACAAGTCACTGGGCATTCTTTTTCTTCTTCCACGGTCGTCTATGTTTAACCAGAAAGTCACTACTAAGGGGTTCCTCTAAAACCCAAGTGCTAATTCGAGCTATTTTCTTCAAATCATCATAAAATTTTCTAAGCTTTAGTTTTTCCAGGAGCACAGAAAGTTTCCCATATGGGAAAGATTGTTAAAAAATCTATTAAGAGCCTTTGGAACTATCCAAAGGCTCTTTTGCTTCATGGCTCTTTGCCTGATACAAACACTTTTGACGCAATGATAGCTTACTTGTAGGATTCTATGTTACCTGGCTCATCGCTTTGAATACTGTGACATTTGATTAAATTTGAGATAGCCAAATAATCACTATGAAAAAACTTCTACTTTGTCTTCTATTTTCAGGGATTGTATTTTGCTGTGATGCTCAAACTTATATAAATCCAGGTGTTGATACCTCCGGCAAAGACGTTCAGAATGCGTTGAAGTTTTATAATAAATATCTAGGTAGCTTTAATAGTAAAGATCTACCGGATTTCTCTAAGTTTTGGTCGGCCGACGAACTTGTGCTCCGGACTATTCCTGATCAACAAATTTACGCTATTAATGATAATACATTATACTCGCAAGGATATAAAGCCACAATACTGTATATAAAGCCAATGAGTGGCCACGTCCATTTAAAAACACAATTCTCTGCCATTAATGATGCTGTTGGAAATATTATGACTTTAGCAGTAACAAATCATTATGTAGACGTAAATGGGAAAGACGGCCCAAAGTTTATTAATCCATTTACAAGAAACTTAGTTGCCTGGCGCAACAAAAAAGTTAGAAATGTTACTTTCTTTTATCAGCCGCAGCATAAGTTCAATGCTAGAAAGGCAGATAGTTTAATACGGCAAGTCGTAAAGCTCGAAGGTGAATGGAATTTAAAACCAATTAATATCCGGTATTACTTTGCTAAGACTTCGGATGAACTGCAAATCTTAAAGGGTTTTGATTTTGCATTGCCTATGGGTAACCGGGATAAGCCCTCAGGTATTTCAGATGACACGGATAATCAAGTGTTTTGCGCCGGTTTGGGTGAAAATTACTTTCATGAAGTTGCGCATGTCTATTTAAACCGCCTTTACCCTAAATCCCCGCTAAAGGAAGGGCTTGCTGCCTTTTATGGCGGCAGTATGGGTCATAGCGTAAAGTGGCACCTTAAAAGAGTAGATGCTTATTTAAAAGAACATCCGGAAGCAGACCTTAATAACATTGAAGATTTCTGGTACCCTGACTCTCATACAAATCCAGGTAGCGCCATTAGAGGATTAGTTTGTCAGGTTATTTATGAAAAAGATGGAATTCAAGGTCTCAGACGATTGATGTCTTATACCTCCCTGAAGGAGATTTTTCGAGACGAACTAAAGGTAGAGAATGGAAGCTTAAATTCTTATTTGCGAAGACTAATCAAAAAATATAGTCAATTTTAAAGGGCGCTCACGCAAAATTGATGCTTACAAGTCACAGTATAAGTATTGTCGGCTAAAGCCGGTAATTGATATTTACTTACAACTGCTATACAGACATGTGGCTGTTCTTCGGCTTGTATTGGTGCATTGTTGCTCATTTATAGGTCTGTACACCTGCAGACACCTGCCAGACACCTATAATACACCTGGAAAACACTAAGTTCTCCTTAACCGTAGCAGGGCTTTTCCCAGGCTTGGCATAGGAGTGAGTTTTTGGGTTTCTGGTTTTCATAACCGAATATAATGATCAGAAGCCTGCTGCTGTGCGTTTCGTGCGTTAGGTGGCCTGCTGTGCTTTTTTTGGCGCACAGCGTCATTCTATGCGCTTAAAATGACAAAAAATTAACAGGCGAATTTCGTTTAATATAAGAAATAAGTGATTTAGTCCTAGGATTAATATAGTTCGTCCCTAAATCCGCTATTTTCTCATCATTGATAATTTAGACCGGATGCTTTCTTACCAGCAACTTTCGCCGACTGACGATAACCAGATTTAAATAGACGTCTTCTCCTGATATAACTCGTCATTAACGTCTGGCTACAAGGCATGGATCGGCATCTATTTTATAACTGTCCAGTTCTGGATTTACTTGTCGTTTGGTCTTGTCCTGCAATAACTTGTCAATCCATTTATAAGTGCATTTCAGGTATCCCATATGGGAATAAGGAACCCTGTCGATTTCCCACATGGGATGGCATTTTTTACGCTATTTACTTCCAATCGATTAAACAAGGATCAGCGTTGAGAGAATGTCAAACGCGTATTTCTCATGTCGTCAATATACTTTTTCATGTCTGCAACTACCTTCAAATCTCCAAAGAATTGGTGTGTGCGGAGTATATCTGGGGGCACAAAAAAGTTTCCCATATGGGAAAGATTCTTGAAAAATATGTTTATAAGAGCCTTTGGAGAATATCTAAAGGCTCTTTTGCGTATAGTGTAACCCAAGGAAATGATTTTACCCAAATAAACACTTCTGTGAATTATTTCCGCGGTGTAGCATTTAGCATAAATTACAAGTTTGGAAGAAGTGACAATTCCATAAAAAAGAATGTTAGGTCTATAAATAATGAGGACTCTACCGGAGTCAAACCGTAATTTTCTTTGTTCAAAGTGAGGTGTCATATTTGTAAGAAATTACGATTCCAATGATCAATATATGAGTGATATTAAGTTTGATAATCCCATCGTGGCGTTTATCGCCTGATGAATTTCACTTCTGGCTTTGGTATTACACAAAAACGAAGGTATTCGTGTAACCCATTATCATTATTCCGCCGTTTCTTGATAATCGCCTGATGATGCCACCAACTTACTATTCCTCAACTTTTAAATCTGTCCTATCAAAATTCATCAAATAATATAGTGCGCAACTGCCCAACAAGACTAAACTGAATAACAAATAATAGTGCGCAAGAATTGGCCACATCGAAATAAAGAAGAAAAACAGCAGCCACCTGAGATAAATATCCATGTTTAACTTTACGAAATATAACAAGGTTAACAGGAAAAGCAATCCAGCCAGACCAAATAAAAATCCATTAATAATTGCATATACGTCGTACTCCGATGATATAATCAAAAACATCCATTCGGGTAACAGAATGATTGCTAAAGTCAATAACCAGCCGAGTAATCTTTTATAAGTTGATATTGGCAGACTTTTGCTGAAGTTCAGATACGCTATTTCGAATTTCAACAATGTGAAGACCAATACAGCATGGCATAAAACAGATGCCAATAAAGCCACTAATAACACTCGCGTGTCATGGCCAATATCTGCGAAGATCCAGAGGATGCATTTAAAGAAAATCAGCGACAAAGCTTTGCACATCAATAGCATCAATGGCTGTTCATTCAGTAAATAAAATAACGGCCAGCTGAAGAATGGCCTTTTAATTTTAATATATGGATTGATTCGGTGTCTTTCTTCCTTTAAAAAACCAAACGTTACTGATCGATAAGAAAGGAATGATAAGCCAATAGCCAGCGCAGCAAAAACGACCAAAATACAAATCAGGCAGAGAAAAAAGCGGTTATAAACACTTATGCCAATCAGCGCAAGAACATATATAATGATGGGTAAAAGAATTATACAATATAAGGCCAGCCATAGTTTTAACTGAGGACTCCTGTCCAGTGTGCCTACTTCGTTAATAAAATTATACTGAGCTAAGGCTAATTTTTGTTTGATAAAGTAATGAACTTTAACACAATATAATACCCAGGAAACAAATACTATCACAATTCCAACTGGAGATGAAACCCCGGCCAATAATAAAGCTTTATGGTAACCGATTAATTGTGAGGGTTCCACTACTCCAAATAAAACATAAAATCCCATAAGGAAAAAGCCCGCATGCTGCTGATAGAACTCTTTGGCTAAACTGTTTATTAATAACCTCAACATTTAAAGTTGAATAATTTGTTTATTGATGATTTGATATACTTTATCTAATTTTAGTTGATCATTGCTAACTTCCTGATGTGAGGAAATAAGAAAACTTTTTCCTTGTGAGGCCTTCTCAGTAATCAGTTTATTAAGCTTATCTGCTGATTGAATATCAATTGTTATTAGCGGTTCATCTAAAATGTATAAATCAGCATCGCCGACAAGTGCACAAATCAATGAAAGTTTTTTTAGCATGCCGCTAGAATAACTGGCAACTACATTGTCGAGAAAAGGCGTCATTTCGAAATGATCAGCAAGCTCTTTAGCTTGTTTTCTATCCGCCTTTCGGGTTTCGGTGTAAAAATCAATCAGTTCTTTTCCTTTAATAAATAAGGGATACTGTGGCTCAGCCTCGGCAAAACTAATTTTAGAGCGAAACTTTACCGGTTCTTTTCTTAAATTAACCCCATTCAATTGCACTTCACCTTTAAACGGTATTTGCCCAGAAATGATTCGGAATAAGGTTGACTTGCCTGTGCCATTTCCTCCTTTTAACCAGTAAATTCCTTTATTGACATTCCACTCACTGAAGCTTAGTACCTCATGAATACCGTATTTCTTGTTGATGTTTGTTAGGCTAAGCAAATTAGATTTTAGGTTATGATCAACTAAAGCATCATTTGTTACTTAATTTGTGAAAACTGGAATGTCTTGTCCTGCAATAGTTGTCCTTAACGTTGGGCTACAAGGCATGGATCGGCATTTATTTATAACTGTATTTCGGTTATCCCATATGGGAATGAGCAACCTTAGCGATTTCCCACATGGGATGCCATTTTTACGTCATTTACTTCCAAATTGATTAAACAAGAATCAGCGTTGAGGGAATGTTAAACACGTATTTCTCATATCATCAATATACTTCCTCATATCGGCGACTACCTTCAAATCATCAAGGAATTGGTGTGTGCGGAGTATATCTGGGGGCACAAGGCCGGAGTGAGATTCTTTCAAAGAATTTTCTCCGGTTTTTTATGTCTTAACTTGTTGTTAACCTGGTAGATGATCTCGGCAGCTTGATTGGTTTTTTCGGTTCGATGAATTTCGCCGTCAAACACCCATTTTTGAGGGAAAATAGAACCGATAATCAGCCTTTTTATATCAGAATCGGCCTATGCGTAAAACTGGGGCAGTTTTTGAAGGTTTGATGTCGCTAAGGTTGCCAAGCCTTCTATGTCCAAATCTTCAGACGTTTCTTCATTCAATCTTTTTAGTTCTGCTTCAGCCCTTACGATCAGATTTTCGCACTCAGCCTTAATATTCTGGTATTCCTGACCACTGATGATGTCCGTTAACAGGAGTTCCCTGGCTTTGGTAATCCTGTTGTTTTGCTCAGTAACGATTTCTACGGTTCGACTACAGTCCGACCTTGTTGTTTTCAGCTCATAATACGAATCACAAACTACTGCTTGGAACAATTCAGCCATTCCAGGCTTTGGAACAAATTGTTTCAACATACGCTCAAACAAGATATTGGTCGGCTCGGTCTTAAATCTGATTCCGCAGGCTGATTTACAATGGTAATAGTGATAATAATTCTTGCGGCCTTTTGACGCACTTCCGGTAAGTAACTCGTTGCATTTAGGACAGATCAGAAATCCCCGTAATGCAAGTGAACGCGACAAAACCGCCTTTGCGCCTTTTTTTGTGTTAAATTGCCGCTTTCTGCCGTCTAGTATATCCTGAACTTTGTAAAACAAGCTTTCAGAAATCAGAGGTTCATGTTGACCATCTACCAGCTGTGCTGCTTCATCTTTAAATTTTGGAACACGTATTTTGTCACAATAGCCGAGATTACGGATAAAGTCCCAAAAACTGCTCCGGCTACATTTCAAGCCCATTTCCCTTCGCCAGCAGCGCGGTGTTCTGCACTGATGCCCACCATAAACACTCCTCCCATCACAGGTGTCAGATATCTTAGTACTGTATTAGCCAATGTTATATGAATTCACGACAAGCCCGTTTTTGTACGAAACTGAATTTTCAAGTTTTAAAGATTTTTTCTCTGAAAAAATTTCAAGACCATGGCCTATGGCAACTGGGTTTACTAAAAAATGGTATTCATCTATTAAATCATGCCGGATCAGCTCGCTTACAAATTGGACGCCGCCATATACAATAATATCTTTGCCAGGTCCATTTTTGAGGGCTTGCACTACAGCCACAAGGTCGCCGTTTTCCACCTCAATATTTTTACCATCGATTGCTGAACCTTGCTTGCTGAAAGCAATCTTACGCATCCGGACAATTCTTTGGGCAGTAGGGTATTCAGGACTGTCCTGCTGATTATTGGCTATGTCTTCCCAAACGTCGACAATCACTTCGGCCGTTTTTCGGCCCAGGATCATGGTGTCAGTACTATCAAGTTGGGCATTTATAAAGTCACCAAGTGCTTGGTCTGAACCAATCGTAACAATCCAATCCAGTTGGCCTTCGGGGCCAGAGACAAAGCCATCCAGACTTATGTGCATCTGTAACTTTAATTTTCTCATGTTATTCATTTTAAAGTATATGGATATCGTAAAGATATTTACTAAACAACAACAGGGTAGATATGTTCGCGACATCGAATAACTCCTGTTTTTTATAACTTTCAGATCTCCCTGCATTTCCTTAACCAATTTGACGAGCATTTGTAAATCAGACTGCGCATCAGGTATTTCCCCTCCTTACTTTATTCGCTTATATACAATCCGTGCCTCTCCTGCGTCCTGATCGCCACCATCCGGATAGTGCCACGTGCCGGTATACTCAGAGTCATCGTCATTGAGTGTAGCTTCAAAGTACGTGTCTGAATCTTTGCCACCAAGGCTGACGCGGATTTTTTGGCCCTCCAGTACCCAAGTGTAGGTGGAGTCATCGCCCTTAGTGTCCATGTAGTGAGCCCGAAGTGTGTCGGTGTCTTGATCGTAGGCCACATGCTGAATATTTTTTATTTTCTTACCATCGACGACAAAATCGACATTCATAACCAGGAGAAAGCCTCCTTTCATGGATTTATATTCAGCCTCACCATCTATTTCTTGTCCTTTGACCTGCCATTTACCGCTCAAACGCTCGGTTAGCTCTTTTAGTTTTGGATTAATATTGTTATTGTCCATAATCTCTCATAAATAAATCTCTATCTCATTAAGCACCAAGCGTACCTGTCTTATAATGCGGATAATTTGTAGGAACCGCGATACATTTTCAACTGCTCTTTCAGGATTTGTCTTGCAATATGGATCCGGGTCTTTACCGTTCCGATCGGGATATTCAGTTCCCCGGCGATTTCGTGGTATTTATAACCTTCGAAATACCTTAGAAAAGGACGGGAGTATTCTGGCTGAAGTTTGTCCAGGGCTTTGTTGATATCTTCCATCACAAATTTGTTCTCCCCCTGATTGCTTTGTGCACTACCCAAAAGCTGGAATGAAGACAGATCTTCTGAGGTTTGGATCAGCGCATTTCTTTTGCTGCGCCTGCGGTAATCATTAATGAACGTATTCCTCATGATGGTATACAGCCAGCCCCGGAGATTGGTGCCCTGTCTATACATTTTATGGTAGCGGATAGCTTTGATGATGGTGTCCTGCACTAAGTCGTTGGTGTCTTCTAAATCATTGGTGAATTTCATGGCGAAAGCTTCCAGGCATGCGCGGTGGTTACAAATTTCATTGTTCAAAGTCATGTTTTCCATAGGAAGAGGATGTTTTTTAGTTTTTCGTTAGGAACTGTGATTATTACAATGACTATACCAAATTCGGCAAAAATCGCTCGTATAAAAATTTAATGATTTGTTAATCAGGGTCTACTGGAGCAATTACGCTGTTTATAAGAAGATTCTATAAAGAAAAATACTAAAGAAAAATAAGCTCAGAAAATTGGCATCATTGATGCAGATGACGCAGCGTGTACGAACTAATAGACTCCGGCCTCTTGATGCCATCACAATATCTACCCCATAAATTTTCAGTATCTTGATAAGGCAATCATTAAATTCAGATGAGAATGAAGTCAAAAATAAATAAGGCAATCAATCCAGACCAGATTATTGTGATTGGTACTTCTGCAGGCGGGCTTCAGGCGCTGAGACAAGTTATTGAACAGCTGCCTCAAGACTTTCCGGTTCCAATATTGGTAGTGATGCATATCTCAGCTGATACAACTGGAAATGTGGTTCTTGATGTGCTCAATAAGTATGGGCAATTAAATTGCGCACATGCAATCCACGGTAAAAAAGCAATTGGGGGAAAAGTTTATCTTGCCCCTTCTGACCACCACCTGATGGTAGAAAAAGGCGGCGTACTTATGGTTACTAAGGGCGCGCAGGAAAACCGGTCACGTCCGGCCATTGATCCGCTTTTCCGCTCGGCGGCTGTGGCCTATGGCAATGGCGCGACAGGTATTATCTTGACCGGTTACCTGGATGATGGCACCGCCGGGTTAATCGCACTAAAAAGATGCGGCGGAATTTGTGTTATTCAACAGCCTGCTGATGCGGAGTATCCTGATATGCCTACCAATGCCTTGAATCAGGTAAAGGCGGATTATTGCGTTGCACTTTCGGAAATGGGTGCACTGCTTTCTCAACTGGTTTACAGGAAGATTGGCAAGCGAAAACCGGTACCCAAAGACGTCATCAGAGAATCTGAGATTGCCGAGCGTGTGCTTAGTGACCTGGGTGCGGTCAACTCCCTGGGGGATCAGGTACCCTTTAACTGTCCTGGCTGTGGTGGCGTGCTATGGAAAGTGGGGTCAGGGGCTGCGCTGCGCTACCGATGCCATACCGGCCATGCCTATACAGCAAAAGTACTGCTTGCCGAGCAGACCAAAAAGATAGAGGAAACGATGTGGACTGCCCTTCGGATGTTTGAAGAAAGACGGAACCTGCTGACTACGATGGCTGGTATATCAAATACAGCCTCCGCACGTTCGGCAGCTGAACGTGCTAAACTTTCCCAGGTTCATATTGACCGCATCCGCGCAATCCTGATTTCGGATGATAAAGAGACAAGTGTTTCAAAGCATTAATTCAGTTCGCGTGCAAGTGTTTTGTTGTGAGTAATTAAATCTTTATTTTAGAATAAATCCCAAGATGGCAGAAGAAACTGAAAGTAGCCAGCAGCCCGATGGCACCCAAATAAGACAGGAACTTTTGGCCAAATCCAAAGTGTTGAAGGAAAAAACCGCCTTACTGAAGGTACAAATGAATGAAACTGCCAAAGCTGTAACGAATTTCTGCACGAGGATAAAAAGAATATCACAGAGGAGGGATCAGAATAGCGTTATTGAAAATCCTGTAACGAATGGCAGGTTTCATGGGTTTTTTATATTCAATCTGCTTATAAGCTTCGTAAGTGTAGTTCCTTTAATTGTATATTGTCCTCAATTTGCAAAGTCTTTAACTTACTAAAGTTTGAGATATTATTGAAACTGTTAAAGCCTAGTACCCAAACAATTTCTAAGTTTTCAATATCGTTTTTTTCTATTTCCTCTATATTGCTTCGCCCACCAAGGATAATTTTTAATGTCTTAAGTTCTTTGAGTTTATTGATAAAGTGTAGTGGAGCTTTGGAAATTGAATTAAGATTTAGCTGATTCAATTGACTTAGTTCTCCTATGGAATCAATGTTTTTGGTATGTCCACAGACCATTAGTGTGGTTAAGTTGTAATAGTTTCTTAGGTGGTCTAAATTAAATGCCTTTGTTCTGGTGTTTGTTAGCATTAGGTATTTAATCTTATGGAGATTTTCCGCCCCCAATATTTCGGTTTCTTTCATTTCAAAAATACCGAGCCCAAATCTTTCAAGGTGCAAAAGTTTAGTAACAACCTCCAAGTTTTTAACTTCCAACATGCAGTCCAGAGACAAATATTTTACTTCAGGTATCCTGTCCAGGTTTTTACAGTCGAAGGTATGTCCATAGAACCTGACTCCAAAATGAGAATCATAGTGCTGACACAGGTTATTAATCTCATTGAGTAGCTTGTCCGTATAAAGTTTATCAGAAAATTGTACGATGACCTCCCAACCTGATTTGATCTGTTGTTCGATTAGCTGACGGTCAAGTTCTGTTGGATTTTGGATTCTGTTTTGTAGGATCATGAGCATTACTTTAAGAATCCAATATAATCGATCTTAATTCAAAATACAATGAGTATTAGGAATCTGATTTTTTCACGTTGGCTGTATACTGTTTAATTAAGGCTGATAAACTCGGTAGCCCTGATTTGATCCAGTTTTTCTTTAAAGCACCTTTTAACGCAAATTGAACTTTACTATTTTCCAGTTTTGCAAGGAGAGTTGGTATTTTTGTTCCGTCATAAAGTTCAATGACTTTAAAAGATGATGTGAAATCGTTGATGAAACGTAGATTTTGTTCATAAACACCTTTAATAGTTGAAGGCTCTACGTAGTGCCCGCCTTCCATTACTCTTTGGCCGACCCTTGCCACGCAATCACTGACCTTGTCCAGGCATAGATAATTTAGTTGAACTTGGTAGCTATTATTTTCAAACAAGTCAATGTATCTCCAATAGTCTGGATGTGATAGTGGCGTTTCTAGAACAAAATGTCTACGCTCCCTAATGGCCCTTTTCATTTCTTCTACCAGCTTATCTTCCATCATTCTGGTCGCTTTTGGTAGTAGCTCTGTAATATTTACTCCGGTCTTAGTTAGTTGCTTTTCGAATTCAATACGGGTATTATCTCTATCAAATGACCAAATGCCGTTAAATCCTGACCTGATTTGCTTCGATGTTAGACAAGGTTTTTATAATACGGTATTGGAATATTTCACCTTTTGAGCTAACTTCTTGAAGTTCAATGTGACCGTCGGCAAATTCCCTGTAAACTTGACCGTCAGGCAATTTATCGGAAAGGATTAAAAATGGAAGGTTTTTGCTGAAGTTCTTCGTACGGAGTGCCTTTATAGTACTCAGATAATGTTCCTTCTTGATTTCGAATTCAACAACTGCGGACATAATTATTTCTTTTATTAAACTATAAATTTACCAATGTAAAAATACTTAATTTATCCCTTAAGTGCAAAAAACCGTTGCTTTTCCGTTATAAAGACCCTACTAGAGAAAAGTTCATTTTACAACATCTCTAGTAGGGATGATCTTGCAGTTTCATCACTAGCAAAATCATCCCATTTAGACAAAATTTAAATTTTGTAAATTAATCGGTCTGGTGTTTTGTAAAACCATTTTCTGCCCATACTTGCGTTAAAGGCTTGTTTTTCCTTCCTGACTTGTATAATATCGTTTGTAACGGAGCTTGAAATCTCTACTAAGGGGCTCACTATGAAATAGTGCATCCAAGTTTGCAATTTTCTTCAAATCATCCAAAAACAGGTTCGAGTACAGTCCTGTAAAGTGCACAAATAAGTTTCCCATGTGGGAAAGATTTTTGAAAAATATATTAATAAAAGCCTTTAGAGATTATCTAAAGGCTTTTATTGTTTCTTGGTATTTGTCTGATAAAACCCAGTTGACATGAATACTGCATTACACAAAACGAAGGTTTCCGTATAACTTATAATCATTATTCCACCGTCTAAATGATAGGAAACATCACAACATTCATAAGGCTTGATTCTTCACTGGCACAATTCTTTAAAGAGGTTATACATATATTGACTGTGCATTTTTTTTAACAAAGACTTTATCCAGAACTTGGATCACTGTTAGACTTAAAATTATAAATAAGAAAACTTCATAATGTGTGGTGAGTATGCTAAAAATTATTTCGATAAATCCAGGGTCTACGAACATAATGGACAAGCTGGTAAGTAAAATAAAGAAGGCGCTAATTGTAAGAATAACGAAAGCATATTTGATCGATTCTGCTTTATGCTGTTTTCTGCTAATCTGCCGGATAATTTTTTCTGCTATATTAAAGTCAATAGCAACATAGGTTTCATTAGAAAGTTCCTGGAACAGTATCCGGTAAGCACCAATATCTTCCTGACTGCCTTGCGACCAGTCAATATCTTTTATACCTTTTAGCTGGTCTTCTACTAATTGTTGAATCAGCTCCTCATCTTTGTTTTTCATTATAATGCTTTTAAATGTTTTGCCAGTTTGTCTTTCAATAATTTTCTTGCCCTGAACAAATAGCTTTTGACCGTACCGTCTGGGAGACCTGTAATCTCACCAATTTCAATGTAAGATAATTCCTGTAGGTGGTACAAAGTCAGTATTGTCCGATAAGGTAGCGGAAGCTTTGCTACTTCTTCTTGTATGTATGCTGAGGTACTCTTTTGTACCAATAAGCTTTCGGGGTTATCACTTGCCTGATAGCTATTTTCAAATGCGTTAAGATCAATTATTACATGTTTTTTGCCTGAAACCTTTTTTACATGATTAACAGCCGTATTAAAAGCGATCTGCCCTATCCAGGTAGAAATCTTAGATTGGTACTTGAAACTGTGCAGACTTTTAAAAACCTTAATAAATACTTCCTGACATAGATCATCAATATCGTTTTGATCCTTGATTATCCTCCTAATCATACCAATTACAAGCGTTTCATGTTGGCTGACTATGATCTTAAAAGAATTTAGGTCTCCGTTAAGTATTCGCTCAATGGTTTCTTTTTCATTTTGCATTCGATGGGTTAGACAGCCAGTAACCTGTAAATGTTGCAGAAAAATATTTGCAACATTCATTTGCATATCCTTGTCTAACCAGACAAATATTAAAAGTATTAAAAATGGAACAGAATCTTGCCGTAGCACTTATGTTTATCGTCTCTGTGATTGCACTTACAATCATCATCATTGCCTTATTAAATCATCGCTTAAAAAGCAGAATGGTCCGATTAGGGGTAATGGAGGAAAGCGCGATTAAAGAATTAAATAGAATTAATTATGTATTTAAATTAGATCCGCTAAAATGGGGGCTAATCTTGCTATTTGGAGGCTTAGGCTTAATTTTGCTCAACTATATACCTTACCCAACCGATTCGCTGCTGCCCTATGGAGTAGAAGCTGTATTTCTCTCATTTGGATTTATATCCTATTTCTATTTATCCAGAAAAGCAAATCAGCCATTTTAATACTTGTCCTATAAAAACAAATTTTTATGAAAAATCTATTTAAAGCCCTTTTAGCTTTCGGCATCCTACTGTCTTTTAATGTCATTAAATCAAATGCGAAAAGTTTCCGGAAATATGAAGCAAAGGTAAACGGTATTATTTATAGCGTGGACCCGAGGATTGAACTGTTCAATAGTGTAGCTATGCTTTTTGGCCACAATGGTATGACATTATCAAACATATCTTATAAACAAGAAACACTTACTTATTTTGCATCTTACAAACAGCACCCGGTAGTTGATTCACTATTGAATAGCTTTAAAGCAGGTTGGGGCGTTGACGATCCTGTTTTTTTTATGCTCTGCCTAGATAGTAAATTTGATTTGAAGTCAGGGCTGTCTTCTGGATTGATTGAAAGAGGGGGTGGGATAGACAGATTGAAGCGACTTGCTTTTCTTTTCAAAGATTTCGCGAATAAATCTAGATTTTATACCTACTTCAATGAGATACAACAGCCATTTTATCAACAGGTAGTTGAAAATACAAAATACAACTTTAAAGACTTTAAGGCAGTCCTTTTGCTTGAGAACTACTATGGAGAAGAAGCAAACGATTACAATTTTATACTTAACCTTTTGGGTGGCTATGGTAACTTTGGGCGGCCAATTACAAGGAATGGCAAAAATTCACTGTATGCCGTGATAGAAACCAACAGCGTTATTGGTAACGTTCCGGTATTTCAACCCTCTATTCCTACAGTCAAACTTATCATACATGAATTTAGCCATAGTTTCGTTAACCCTTATGTAGACCAATTTTCAGACAAATTGAAACAAGTGGATTCTTTGTACCTGCCTATTGAAAAATCGATGAAAAGCCAGGGTTACTGGCAATGGGGTGTAACAGTAAATGAGCACGTCGTTAGGGCTGTAGTAACAAGAATAGCATCACAAATTTATGGTAATGCATTTGCCTTTACTAATTTTTATAAGCCGGAATTTGGGAAACGGTTTATTTATATAGATGCTATAATAGCTAAATTAGCTTACTACGAAAAGCATCGTGAAGAATATCCAACGTTTAAAAGCTTTGTCCCTGTATTGCTAACTGCGTTTGACGTCATCAATAAAGATACAATTCACAGATTGCAGGAAAAGGTAGAAGAGTTCCGAAAGCCTAATGTCGATAAAATTCCCAAGCCTTATGATTTCGCTCGTGACAGTACTACCTATTTTATCATGGGTACCCATGAAGCGAACAAAGACGCTCAGGCATCTTTGAAGGCATTCGTTATAAAATACCGCAATATGATCTCAACGAGCAGCGTTATCATCACTGACGAGGAAGCCCTAAAAATGCCATTAAATAATAGTGACCTCATTATCTTTGGAACGCCAGAAGGCAATACGTTTCTGAAGAAATATATCGACCGTCTTCCCGTGACGATTTTAAAAGACCGGGTGCTAACCGACAAAATACTAATGGGTGATGATTATCAAGTGGTCACGTCATGGGTCAGCCCATTTAATGCAAAAAAAGCAATGATTATTTATACAGCTCAAAAGACAGAAAACATCAACAAGTACGATTATTCACCCGTTAAAGACCAGTACCATTATTGGGTAGCCAAAAATACAATCACAATAGATAAAGGAGATTACGGTAACTATTGGCAAATGTGGATGTTTAGTTTGTAAGGGTTAAATCCTGATCTTAGAACCGTAACGAAATGGGCTTTTTTTATTAAATAATTGCTATCTTTAATAAGCCAACCTAAATTATTATGGAAAATTAAAAATCTGCAGGCGAAAGACTTTTTACATGCTGCCATAATGCATAGTGCTGTTAATCCAAAAAGTATTTGAACGAATTCTTCATATTTTATCTTATAATTTATATCCAATAGAGATACCCAGACCCCTGTTCCTCAAACTGCCACCTGGCTGATACCCATTGAAGTGGGGGACAAGATTAGCTATACCCGCTGTTCCTGTAATTTGCAGGGACAGACATTCCCGGAACTCATAACCAACTGTAGCATTAAAGCCATAATCAAATGGTCTTCCATAGTTATATTCGGAATCATTGCGAACAGAAGCATCGTTCCTGAAAGCCACATTACCATTTCCCTTGCTGACAATATCCCCGATGATTATATCTGTGTCTGACTTCCAGCTTCCTCCAGTTCCATAGGCAACGTATGGCCCTGCACCCAATAATAAACGCCCCATCCCCAACTTCGGCTTGTACAGGAAATTAACCGGCAACTCTAAATAGTCCGCTTTTACCCTCAAATTGGTAGCTGATCCGAAACCGCCACGTTCCTGTTTGAATCCTTTACGGGCATACTGCAATGCAGGCTGGATATAAAAATTATCAGCCAGGTGCACATCCGCGGTCAGACCAATAAGCAAACCGGACAGTGATTTTGTATTCTGCTTATCTCCATTCTCCGATTTGTCTGTAACATTCGAAATGTTCAGTCCCGACCTGATACCGAATTTGGTTTGCGCATTGGCGATATTAAAGGTGAAAATGAGAACGATCAGCAGTGACAGTCGTATGTTTCGATATTTCATATTTACTTTGTCTGTATGTTTATTTATTGTATTCGTCTTATGTCTATTATTGATCATAAGTGTTTTCTAATATCCTGGTAATGGCATTTTTGATTCTGGCCATCCCCTCCGGCGTATTAAGGTCTATTTCGCAAAAGAGTGTGTCGGTTGATTTCGCGTGAAGCACCAGGTAATAAATACCTGCAACCATCAGGGCTGATACCGCCCTGAGATCAATATCTTTTCCTTCAAGTTCTTTATCAGAAAGCCTAAAAAAGATTTTGCTTAGCAGTTCTCTTTCCTCACAAACTTCTTTCATGATTTTGGTGCCTTCACTAATCTGCCACAGGATTATTTTTTGCATTTCTTCATTGCTGAAAAAATAATCCACCTGATTTCG
>NZ_DATHGC010000309.1:0-5571 GCF_035317785.1 Pedobacter sp.
ATGGGATGGTAATCTTGGCATGACTGCCAAAAACCTGAGGATATTGAAATACAGCGATATCCTGCTCATTCGGGCAGAATCCGGATTTCATATCGGAAGCACAGACGAATCATTAATCAGAATCAACGAAATCCGCACCAGGGCAGGTCTTTTACCGGCTGTGGCGGTGACTTTGGAATCCATCTGGAACGAAAGGCACCTGGAAATGGCAATGGAACACGACAGGTGGTTCGACCTCATCAGGACAGGACAAGCGGCAGCCGCGATGGCTGCAAACGGAAAAACTTTCCAAGTGGGCGTAAATGAAGTGTTTCCGATACCGCAGGACCAGATTACGGCCAGCGGCGGAATACTTACACAAAACCCAGGATACAACTAATTTATCTAATTCACTCTTAATATTAATTAATTTAAACACTTAAACATTATGAAAACAATCAAATTAACTGGATTTACATTAGCGATTGCCCTGAGCATCGGCTTAATAAGCTGTAGCGATGACGACAATGATGGAAATACAACCCTTCCTCCAATTGGCGGATACAACAACGCCGGAGAAGTAGGAAGTGCTGATCTTCTTGCCTACTGGCCTTTAGATGGAAATGGTACAGAAAGTATCTCGAACACAGCTTCGTCAACCACCATCGGGACTACCTGGTCAGCAGGAATTAAAGGGCAGGCGGCCATCATGAATGGCGGCTATATTACGTATCCTCAAATAGCTGCATTGACCCAAACTGTGAATGCCTTCACAATAAGTGCATGGGTAAATGTTAAGAACAATCAAACTGAAGTCCCAGGTAGTGGATCGGTTTCTACGTTTTTCTCTATGAAAAGTGCTATAGACGATTGGCAAGGAAACATTATGCTATATGCTGAAACGGGTCAGCTTCGTCCGGTTACCCCTGAAGGTGTAGCAAATGATTCAATCAAGGTAAAAGCGGGTTGGAACACTGTAACTAACGGTTCACAAATTTACGAAAATGCGCTTCACCTTGAGCCATGGATGGTCGAGGAAAATTTAGTTACACCAGGAAAACACGTAGCCGGTCCTAACGTTATTGGTGGAACTTGGGCGCAACTCGTATTTACATGGGAAGGTGCAACACACAAGTTTATCATTTATTCAAATGGCGCAAAAATATCAAATCCTGCATTTGAGGTTAGAGGTGATAACTCTACGCTTGTTATGGACGCGACCTCGACGCCAATGATTGGTGCGTTTGGAAATGTTGCAACAACTGCGGATACCTGGAACAAGCCATTGACAGGTGGTGTAGATGAAATCCGGATATGGAAAAAAGCACTTAGCCAAGCTGACATCAACTCTTTGTATGAGTTGGAAAAAGCAGGAAGATAATTAAAACAAAGCATCTGGTGATATAATTGCCAGATGCTTTTACTATTGCTAAACTTCATTATTACATCTTATCAAGACAACCTAAAGTTAATCAACACATGAAAATCAACCAACTTTTAAAGCCAATAATATTCCTCTTTTTTCTCATGTTATCAATTGGACTGCATTCTCAAAATTATTTAATTTATACACCGCTTTCGCAGACGGTCACTACTACTTCAGGTGTAGAAGTTTCTGCAACAGTTCAGGTCAATTGTTATGGGGGGCAATCCGGAAGCCTTTTAGTAACTCCTACCTATTGTGCATTTGATGATGGGTTAAAGAGCATTACTTATAGTAACGGAAATTATCTAACTCCTGGTTACAATACAATAATGACATTTAAATTTAAAGCCACCGTCACTCAGAATGTTACTTCGGTCTATAAATTTTCCACAAACGGCAGTTGCTTTCAGAATGAGGCCCAAATGATAAAAATTACTGTAAATTACAATTACACCGCACCTCCTGCATGCAATGGGGGCGTACCCAATTCCATATACACTGCATGCTGTTCTCATTATTCCGATCGTTTTTTAGCTGTTTGGTCAAATAGTAACCCGAACTATGAACTCCAATACAAAAAAACTTCTGAAACAAACTGGACAAATCAAAATACGGATATTTATTATGGTGATCCATTTTGTACTAAATGGGTCAATAACTTGCTTCCAGATACCCAATATCAATGGAGGGTAAGAGGGAAATGCGCCAGCGGACAATACGGAATCTGGTCAACCGTTGAATCGGCTTATACAGTACCTTGTGTGACCACTCCTTTATCCAATGTGTCGGCAACCCCATCCGGGAGTAGTTATATAATAAACTTTACACCTGCAACTTCTAATAGCCAGATATATTATGTAATGGATTATGTGAACCTTACGAATAACTATCCAGGTTCGTTAACGATATCTAATGGTGACTATTTTTATTATGTATTGCCACCTAACAGTTTTAAATTCAAAATCAGAGTCGTTGGCGGATGCAATATACCCGATTCAGATTGGATAACCGTAAATCCTGTTTTATGCCCTGCCAACAATTATCCGGCAAGTTTGTCATTCAGCGCAACATCGATTTGTGGCAGTACGCCAGGCCATTGTTGCGGTTATGGACAATTTTCCTGGACTCCTGTTTCGGGTGCCACCAGTTATCAAATAGAATATATGGGAGTTAATTTAACAAACGGCGCTGTTCCGCCAGTATCAGGCACTTTCCAAACAGCAAGTACCAATACCACCCAGCAGACAATATATGCATGTAATGCGAATCAGGCGGGTACCTGGATACTAAAGTACCGCGTCAAATCGAAATGCCCGAATGGTACCTGGAGCGATTTTAGCCCATGGTCGGCCAATTTTGCATGGTAAAAAATCCAATCAATACAAAACCGGCGATGATTTACCGGTTTAATTAAAACATAAAACTTCCCAAGTGAAAATTATCCACCTCTTTATACTCTTCCCATTACTGCTTTCCTGCTCTTGCTCGGATTCGAAAGATATGCCAATCACAGAACCGACTCCGCCCGCAGCAGAAGTACTTACGGATGAACAAATTTTAGATCTCGCTCAAAAAGATGCGCTCAAATATTTTTGGGATTATGCCGAGACCAATTCAAAATTAGCACGCGAAAGATACCATACAGACAATACCAGCCTCGACGCACATTTGGTGACAACCGGAGGCTCAGGTTTTGGACTCATGACCATAATTGTTGGCATAGAACGGGGCTTCATTCCCCGCGAAGAAGCCGTAACACGATTAACAACCGCACTCAATTTCCTTGAAAATGCCGACCGTTTCCACGGCGCATGGTCGCATTGGATTGACGGAAACACAGGGCACGTAGTCCCATTTGGCGCCGATGATGACGGTGGCGATCTTGTAGAGACTTCTTTCATGTGCCAGGCACTGATTTGCGTCAGGGAATATTTTAAAAATAGTACCGGAGCAGAACTTGCGTTATCGCAAAAGGCTGATATACTTTGGAAAGGGGTCGATTGGAATTGGTATACCCGCGGAGGAGAAAACGTGCTTTACTGGCATTGGTCGCCCAATTTCGAATGGATCAAGAATTTTAAACTACAAGGCTATAATGAATGCCTCATTACTTATGTGATGGCCGCGTCTTCACCAACACATCCCATAACAGCTGCACCTTATAATCAAGGCTGGGCAAGAAATGGTGCAATAGTTAACGGCGGTTCCCGTTTTGGCATCCCGGTAATTTTTGATTACAATGGCGCTTCGGGAAATGTGGGTCCGATGTTCTGGTCGCATTATTCGTACATGGGATTGAATCCGACAGGTTTGACCGACCAATATGCCAATTACGAAGACCTGGTGACAAACCATACCAAAATTATGCAGAAACATTGTATCGCAAATCCTTATTCCTATGCCGAATACAGTGATAAATGCTGGGGACTAACAGCAAGTTACACCCGAAATGCGAATGGAACTACTGGTTATACCGCACATTCGCCAACCAATGACAAAGGGGTAATTACGCCAACGGCGGCGATTTCGTCATTCCCGTATCTGCCATCAGAATGTATGAAAGCACTTCGTTTCTTTTACCAGGATAAAAAAGACATCCTTATTGGTATTGCCGGACCGTATGATGCTTTTTCACCGCAGTACAATTGGGTTACGCCAAGATATCTTGCCATCGACCAGGGAACCATCACACCAATGATAGAAAATTACAGGTCAAAATTATTATGGGATCTGTTCATGAATGCGCCCGAGGTGCAAACGGGTTTACTAAACCTTGGATTCCATTCCAGCCAATACGGTTTCTGATGAATAGTATTTTAAAAACAACAAGGTTTACGTTCCATTTTGCATTAGTGATTTGTTTATTGTTTTTTAATCCGGCCATTGCGCAATCGGATATAACCGGTTCCGTCAAAACAGAAATTGTCATAAAAAAGGAAATGGGCTACGCCTTGCATATTCCTGCCAACGTTAAAGAAAAAAAACCACTGATTATTTTCCTGCACGGTTCGGGCGAAAAAGCCCCTGATATCGAAAAGGTAAAAATCCATGGTCCGTTCAAATACCTCAAGACACACCAGATCGACGCCTATGTTTTGGCACCGCAATGTCCGGAAAATGAGGATTGGGATACCGAATCGCTTTACAAGCTGATTCTGAAAATCCAAAAAGACAACAATATTGACCCAAACCGGATTTATCTTACGGGTTTAAGCCTTGGCGGATGGGAAACCTACAGCCTCGGCATCGCACATCCTGAGATGTTCGCGGCCTTGGTTCCGATTTCGGGCTTCGTGGATTTGCTCAACATAGATTACATCTGCAAAATCAAAGACATCCCGACCAAAATCTATCACGGTTTGCTTGATGATGCAGTCGATATCAGTTCAGACATCCAGGTTTATAAAGCGCTCAAAAAATGCAATGCCAATGTCGAACTCAACATCTGCAATGAATGCGGACACGATACCTGGTCTAAAGTATATGACTATCCGGAAATTTACGACTGGATGCTCAAACAAACAAAGAAATAAATCAGAACCCAATTATAAGCACATGAAAGCCAAATTGACCATGCTGTTCTTATTGGTATTAGCTTCCGGCTACAGCCAAAATAAGAATGAAAACAAGACAAAGACGATAAAACCTAAGGCCGCTTTTGTTGCAGAACTGATGGCGAAAATGACCGTTGATGAAAAAATCTATCAATTGGTGCAATTCACCTCAGACGGAACAGTAACCGGACCAATAACCGGGGAAAATTTTGTCACCAGAATCCAGCAGGGAAAAGTTGGTTCGATCTTAAACGCAACAGGGGCAAAGGAAACAAGGGAAATCCAAAAGATCAATATGGAAAGCTCCCGCCTCAAAATCCCATTGCTTTTTGGGCATGACGTCATTCATGGTTACAAGACTATTTTCCCGATCAATCTCGGGATGGCTTCTTCTTTTGACCCTTTGGCGGTTGAAAAAGCGGCACGCATCGCTGCTGCAGAAGCGTCTTCGGGCGGCGTGCACTGGACTTTCGCACCAATGGTCGACTTGGCGCGTGATCCGAGATGGGGACGCGTTTCCGAAGGCTCAGGCGAAGATGGTTTTTTAGGTTCGAGGCTCGCCGAAGCAAACGTAAGAGGTTTCCAGGGAACCGATTTCTCCAAAGCAAATAC
>NZ_DATHGC010000310.1:0-4466 GCF_035317785.1 Pedobacter sp.
TTGACCCATGCGATCGCCAGTTGTGCCGGTGTGCGTCCTTTTTGCTTTGCTATGGTTTTTAACACTTCGACTTTTTCAAGGTTCCTGACCAGGTTCTCTCCCTGAAAACGTGTGAAGTGGTTGTGGTAATTATTGGCCGGAAGCGGCGCTGTCATCTCGCCGGTAAGCAAACCTTCGGCTGTATTGGCAAAGGCCACGACACCGATTCCCAGTTCTTTGGCTGCAGGAAGCAGGTCGCTTTCTATCTGGCGGTCGGCCAGTGAATACCCGATCTCCAATGCGGTTACCGGGTGTATGCTATTGGCCTGGCGCAGTTGCGCTGCAGTGATTTCGGAAACACCGAGGTGACGCACTTTTCCTTCTTTGATCAGGTCGGCAATAGTTCCGATGATGTCTTCAACAGGTACGCTGTTGTCCATTCTACATGGCTGGTAAAGGTCAATGGTGTCTATGCCCAAACGCACTAGGGAATAATTGATAAAGTTCTTGATGGCGATTGGTCGCAGGTCCAGGCCAATCCACTGACCATTGTAAAAGAGGCCGCCAAACTTGACACTAATGAAAGCATCGTCCCTTCTGTTTTTGATGGCTTTGCCTATTAGCAGTTCGTTATGGCCGCTGCCATAAAAGTCTCCTGTATTCAGGAAATTGAGGCCATTGTCCAGTGCGGAATGAATGGTAGCGATGCTTTCGCTTTCGTCATTGACCGGGCTTCCCCAAACAGAGGACATGCGCATACAGCCCAATCCAAGTTTAGACACTAGCGGTCCGTTGTTACCAAGTTTTATTTTTGTGATATGTTCCATAATTGATATTTGATCTGATATGAAACAAAGGTCGGTACTATTGCTCACCTGCCTTTTCCTATACGGCTCAATTTACTTGTCTGGGTGGCTCAAATTTTCGCAAGTCTGCAATCATGGATGAAGAATTACAGGCAACGGCCTGTGCTGAACTAGTTTTGCTTTGCAGATTTCCGTCTAACCCTCTTCAACATTTTGCAATAAAAATCAAATTATTCAATTGATATTCAATTATTTGTATCCAATAAATTTGTTTTGGAAACGTGTTTTTATTCACCAAATCTGTATAAGTTTGCTTCATAGGGGATAAGAAACTGGATATAGAAATTATGGATACACAGCTTGGTTTAAAGAAGATACTAAAAAAAGGCGTACTAACTTCAGAACTTGAATTTGAAAGGGCCTCGATCATCGATCGTAAGTTAAGACTGTACCTGATCTTAATCCATAAATTACTGGCTATTGGTATTGATCAGTTAATTCCAGCTACCTTAAATATTCAAACCATCTTCAAGGTAAGAAGTGTGATTGCTAAATTGAACAACCCAAAAATTCATCTGAATATGGAGGATTTGCTTCCAGTATAGATTTCACTGTTTAGTTCAGGTCAAATAAAATGATCTTGCCATCCGGTAAATGAATGGGAAGAAATTTTATTTTCTTACCAGATATCAGTAAATTTAGGGAACCTGCCTTCGCCCCTATGAAAATCAAAAAACGATTAAGTCCAAACGACAACAATAGCAAAATAGTAGATGCTGCTGAGGCATTTGACAAATCAGCGAAAATATACCAGGACAGATCCATGGATGTGAGCTTGTTTGCTGAGACATTCAATTTCTTCTGTGATCACATCCCATCTGATAATGCCAGCATTTTGGACATCGCCTGCGGCCCGGGAAATATCATTAAATATTTACTGGACAGGAAGCCTGGCTACAAAATATTGGGGACTGACCTGTCTCCGAAGATGCTTGAGCTTGCCCGGATCAACAACCCGACCGCTCAATTTCAGCTGATGGACTGCCGTGAGACCGGCACGATCAAACAGAAATTTGACGGCATCACTTGTGGCTTCTGCCTGCCCTATCTGACGCTGGAGGAAACCATGGAGCTAATCGCAAACGTTTCCCGCCTATTGATCCCGGGGGGTATATTTTATTTGAGTACAATGGTAGAGGATGAGATTACCAAATCGAGATACCAGATATCAAGTTCCGGCGATCAGGTGTATGTCAATTACCACCGGGAAGATGATTTAACCCGCGCACTTCTGGACAATAACTTTGAGGTTATCAGTTCAAGTCATTTTAGCTCTCCTGACAAGGAAGGCCTAATGCTTAGCGATCTGGTATTGATCGGAAAATTGAATTAATTGGTAAGCGTTCGGGGTTTTCACACCCGTCATTGGAAACTATTACGCGTCAGTTATGTTATATTTTTTATAGCTTACAATAACCAAATAATTTAAAAATACAATTATGGCAAAATTGAATTCTTATCTGAACTTCGACGGCAATGCCGAAGAAGCATTCAACTTTTACAAATCCATATTCGGCGGCGAATTTATGGGAGGTGTAATGAAAGTGGGCGGAATGCCGGGCGCTGAAAATGTTCCGGAGTCAGAAAAAAACCGGGTGATGCATGTTGCCCTCCCTATAACCGGTGGTGATTTGTTGATGGCTTCGGACATTCTGCCTTCTGCCGGACACAAACTGGTGGTAGGCAACAACATCTACATTTGTATAAGTCCTGAAAGCAAGGAAGAGGCAGATCGCCTGTTTAATGGCTTATCGGAAGGCGGCGAGGTGGAAATGCCTATGGAAGACCAGTTCTGGGGTGACTATTTTGGCAGTTTTAAGGATAAATATGAGGTCTGCTGGATGGTCAGCTATAATGCCGGTAAGGATCACCCAAATAAATAACAGGTCTGTAAAGGCTGCTATGATGAACCCGGCGAAGCGTTTAAGGGCACAGTGAAGCTTTCAGAATCCCGAAGGCTTCCGACATTTCGTTTTCACGGAGTGAGGCGAAGCCCATTCTCATTCCATTGGTGATAAAAGATTCGTTCTTATAGAAATTGCCATTGTCGATATGAAGACCTTTTTTTGAGGCCTCTTCTGACATTTTGATCAGATCGATCTTTTCATTAAAAGTCGCCCATACAGCAAGTCCGCCCTCGGGGACACTGAATGTGATCTCTTCTTTAAACTCAGATGTGAGGAGCTGACAAAACAGGTTTCTGCGCTGCTTGTAAATCTTTAAGGTCTTCCGGAAGTGCCGGTCCATCTCGCCATTGTCAAACATCACTGCAAATGCTTCCTCCAGCAGGGTGTCTCCTTGTTTGTCTATCAGCTCCCTTAATGAGGCTGAGTCTTCAATAAATGCGGAAGGTCCTGTCATAAAGCCTATTCGCAGGGCAGGTGCAAAAGTTTTGGTGATCGATCCAATATAAATCACATTTTGATGGTGGTCTATACTGGCCAATGGCAGGTAGGGTTTGTTTTCATAGTGGAAATCGAAATCATAGTCGTCTTCGATAATTGCAAAGCGATACTGTTTGGCCAGGTTCAATAGTTTTAACCTGCGCTCCATCGTCAGTGTCACTGTTGTTGGACAGTGATGGTGCGGGATGACATACACCGCTTTTATTTTTTGGCGCTGCAGGACTTCTTCGAGGTAATCTATGTCCATTCCATGCTCGTCAACAGGAATTCGCAGCAGGTTTGCTCCGGTATGTCTGAATGTTTCATCTGCTGAAAGGTAGTTTGACATTCCAACCGCGATATGGTCTGAAGGATTGAGCAGCAGCTGGGCTGCTAAATAGATCCCCATCTGGCTGCCTTTTGTAATGAGTATATTTTCAGGAGAGACATCAAGGCCCCTGGTATTGGAAAGGTAGCTGCTGATGGAGAGCCGTAGGTGTTCTGATCCCCTGGAGCCGCCGTATTTCAGAAAGTTTCGCCCGTAAAATTTCCTGGACAGGCTGCGGTATTCGCGCATGAGCAGGTCTACGGGCGCCAGGCGCACGTCGGGAAAGCCATCGTCAATGGCAAGTGCTGTTTTCTGAAGGTTCAGGCTGGGTATGGCATTCTTAAAACGATTGGTCCAGAGAAAAGCTTCCTGAGGGATGTCGTTTTTGCCTGGTGTGTTTTGCAGCACTGAAGGGTCGGGCAGCCTGGTTTTGGAAATGACGGGTAGCCTGGAAAGTACAAATATCCCCCTGCGTTCGATGGATTCTGCCCAGCCCTGACTGATCAGTTCTTCATAGGCCAGTTTTACGGTGTTTCTGTTGATGCCGATCAGGTCTGCGAGTACCCGGGAGCTTGGCAGCAGGTCTGACGGCCGCAGCGTACCATTGGTGATCAACGCGATAAAGCTATTGCAGACCTGGATGTAGAGTGTTACCGCTGCGTCCCTGTCAACCTGAATTAATGATTTGTATGGCAACATCTGGGCTGTACTGTTTATACGAATTGGTATACAAATATAATCCACCACCTCCATACTTTTGAATAAAATTATTAAAAATGAAGAAAGTATTGGTCATCAATTCAAGTGCAAGGGGCCCGGGTTCCCGGAGCAGAAAACTTACAGAGATATTTGTGGAGCACTGGAATGGTATCCACATTAATCCCCTGATCACTTTTCGTGAACTGGGAA
>NZ_DATHGC010000311.1:0-9702 GCF_035317785.1 Pedobacter sp.
CGGACCTGATGTATTCCCTTTTACCGGAAGAAAGGACAGTGCCGAAGGAACATTATCAGTGATTGATGCTTTGAGATCATTCTCAATCAGGTCGCTGGTGGCAACCAAACTCAATGATAGCAATAAACATTTGATTAATGAAATTGTTGACAGCCATAGCTCTAACTTCCTGAGTACAAAATATTTATTTTAAATTTCAATGGTAATAAGCCGTTTTTGCAGCACCGTCTTTGTGTTGTAAAAACGGTTATAATGCCAAATTTACATAATCAATTGGCAGTATTACAGAATTAGTTTATTGCTTTCCTGCTTACTTTGTCGCAACCAAAAATGTAACTTAATTAAGTATGAAAAAAACTACACTGATGATGGCCGGACTGGTATTGTTGTCCTGCACAGCATTTGCTCAAAAGAACTATCTGGAAGAATCTAAAGCTGACAAAGCTAAACGAATGCAATGGTGGACAGACGATACCTTTGGTATGTTTATCCACTGGGGTCTGTATGCTGTACCCGCTGGAGAATATAATGGAAAGGGCGGTGGAGCAGAATGGATCATGGAAACTCACAAAATCCCTACTGCAGAATATGAGAAATTTGCAGGACAATTCAATCCTCAGAAATTTAATGCAAAAGAATGGGTGCAGATCGCTAAATCCGCAGGGGCTAAATATATCGTCATCACTTCCAAACACCATGACGGTTTCAGCATTTGGGACAGTAAAGTGACCCAATATGACATCATGGATGCCACGCCTTTTAAAAGAGACATTTTAAAAGAACTTTCTGAGGCATGCAAGGCTGCAGGCATTCAGTTTTGCTTGTATCATTCCATCATGGACTGGCACCAGCCGGATGCTAAATCAAAAGATTATAAGCACCAGTCGACCGAAAACCCTGATTTTAATAAATACAGAGAAGAATATTTAAAACCACAGCTGGCCGAACTGATCAAAAAGTATGATCCGGCAGTGCTCTGGTTTGATGGGGAATGGATTCCTGAATGGACGGAACAACAAGGCAAAGACCTATACAATTACCTGCGCAACATCAAACCCTCGCTGATCATTAACAACAGGGTAGGAAAAGCCAGAGGCGGAATGGAGGGAATGAATAAGTATGAAAATGCTGCCGGAGATTTTGGTACACCTGAGCAGGAGATACTCAAAGGCACATCGCAAGACTACTGGGAAAGCTGTATGACACTAAATGGCAACTGGGGTTATGTAAAGAATGACAACAATTGGAAATCCACTCAGTTGCTTATCGATAACCTGGTAGATATTGCGGCCAAAGGAGGTAATTATTTACTGAATGTCGGTCCGACTGCTGAAGGGCTGATTCCTGATCAAAGTATTGAGCGGCTTGCTGAAATGGGAAAATGGCTCAGTGTAAATAAAGAAGCAATATACGCTACTAATGGTATCACGAACTATAAAGAAGGAGACAACATCAAATTCACACAAAGCAAGGATGGCAAAAGTACTTATGCCATATTTAACAAGTATGACAATAATGAATTGTCGCTGACTAGTATACAGCCAAAAGCCGGATCAAAGATTTATCTGCTTGGCGTCAGCAAGCCATTGACATGGACTAAAGACGGAAATGCAGTGACTGTGAAGCTTCCTGAGGAGCTGCCCGGCAAATATGCCTGGACCTTAAAAATTCAAAATTAAGCCAATTAACATTACGTGAAATTACACCGATACGATGATATGAAAAAGCCTGTACTCCTTATTGTTTTGAGTATGGGCTTTTTTATGTCTTTTGCGCAGAAGTCATTGCCATTTAACAGCTATATCGAAAAGAGAAATGGGCTGCATAATGCCTATGAGGCAATTGCAATCAGGAAAAATGCAACAGTAGCATTTTTAGGCGGGTCGATAACCTTTAACAGTGGCTGGCGGGATATGGTATGTGCTTATCTGAAGCAAAGATTTTCAGATACCAAATTTCATTTCATTGCAGCTGGTATTCCTTCACTGGGAAGCCTGCCGCACGCATTCCGGTTACAGCGTGATGTTCTGGACTCCGGTAAGATCGACCTGTTGTTTCTGGAAGCAGCAGTAAACGACCAGGTGAACAGAACTGACAGCATTACCCAGGTCAGATCACTGGAAGGCATAGTAAGACATGTCAAAAGCAGTAATCCATTCACAGATATTGTGATGATGTCTTTTGCAGATCCGGATAAAACTAAACTATACGGGCAGGGAATCACACCAGTATCCGTAGCAAACCACGAACTGGTAGCTGCCCGCTATCATTCGCCTTCCATAAATCTGGCGAAGGCGGTTAGCGATAAAATGGCCAATCATGAATTTAGCTGGGAAAAGGACTTTAAGGACCTGCATCCGTCACCATTTGGACAGCAACTCTATTTCTCAGCCATCAAAGATCTGTTGTCCTCCGGTTTGGCAGCTGAAGATAGATCCATTTCAAAAAAGAAGGAGCGCTCAAAACAACCAGTTCTGCTCAACAAGGGCAGTTTCACCAGCGGAAGGTATCTTGAGATTGAGCACGCCTTGTTTGATAACAACTGGGTCATCAATAAAAACTGGACTCCTGAAGACGGTTTGGCTACCCGTCCAGGATTCGTAAATGTACCTATGCTGGTTAGTACAACGGCTGGTGCTTCTTTTACACTCCATTTCAAAGGAAATACAATCGGCATGGCAATTGTATCCGGTTCAGATGCCGGCATTGTAAAATATAGCATTGATAATGGACCAGAGCAGCAAATGGATCTCTTTACGGAGTGGAGCCAGTCGCTTCACTTGCCCTGGTATGTATTGTTTGGGAGTGATCTGTCCAATACCAATCACCTGTTAAAAGTTACCATCAGCGCGGAAAAAAATAAAAGAAGCAAAGGTACAGCTTGCCGGATCCTCAACTTTTTAACCAATAATTGATACTATAAACTATGTTCAGACAATCAGGTTTTTTGTTTTTGCTCTCCGTTCTGCTATTTACTTCTCCAGTTAAGGCAAATCCAATAGGTGCTGTAGCGTCAGGTGGCCGGATCAATATGCCGTATGGATCAGGTTCTGAAATAGTCTTCGATATTAAAACAAAAACTTATAATGTTTTCGCAGCCCATATAAAAATCATTGCAAATGCATACAGTCTTGTTAAAACCAACGGTCGAGCGATCAGCAGCAAGGATTATGATGAGGTGAAATCCATTCACACGGCCATCACAGATAAATTGGGTGCCGGAAAAAAATATACCATAATACTAACTAAAACAGGCTTGCCAACCCTCGAACAGGTCTTCTATGTCTATCCGGGGCATGATTATTTTTTTACAGAGGTATTTTTAAGAGGAGCAGACCTAAAGAGTAACTACATGTCTCCAATGGTTTCAAATGAAGTGAATCTCCATGCGAAAGGGGACAACAGGACACTGTTTGTACCCTTCGACAATGATACTTTCATACGGTACAATGCAAAGCCGATGAACATTGATGTGGAGAACACCAGCTCAGAAGTGGGAGCTGTATACGAAAATCAAAGCAGAAAGGGGCTGATCCTCGGATCGGTTGAGCACATGGTCTGGAAAACGGGTGTTTTTAGCAAAGGCAGGTCTGATCAGCTAAAAGAACTTCGCATCTGGGGTGGATATTCGGATGAGAAAGTAACCCGCGACAAAATAGAACATGGATACTTATCCGGAAATATCGTGAAATCACCAAAAGTATTCATTGGTTATTTTGCCGACTGGAGAATCGGAATGGAAGCTTATGGCAAAGCCAATCGCATACAGGAAATACCATATGTTTTCAACTGGACCAAACCTGTGCCATTTGGCTGGAACAGCTGGGGTGTAATAAAGGAAAAACTGACCTTTGAAAAAGCAACAAAAGTTGTTGATTTTTTCGCCGCTGAAATTCCTGCATTTAGAAATGGCCAGACTGCATATATCGACCTCGATTCCTTTTGGGATAATTTTACCGGCGGCATGAAAGGCGATTACAGCAAGCTTAAAGAATTTGCCGATTACTGCAAAAGCAAAGGCCTGGAGCCTGGCGTGTACTGGGCACCGTTCACAGATTGGGGCTGGAAATCGAAAAGAGACAGGGAAGCCGAAGGCAGCAAGTATAAGTTTTCGGAAATGTGGACGAAAGTAAACGGAGCGTACCATGATTTTGATGGAGCCAGAGCCTTAGATCCCACACATCCCGGCACACAGAGACGTGTCGACTACATCATTGACAAATTAAAAGCATGCGGTTTTAAAATGATCAAGATCGACTTTTTGGGACATGCGGCGGCTGAATCGGATTCGTTCTATGATAAATCGGTAACAACCGGAATGCAAGCCTATAGAGCAGGAATGGAATATCTGGTAAACCGGCTTGACGGTCAAATGCTGATCTATGCAGCAATATCACCTAGCCTGGCAACAGGAAGGTATGCTCATGTCAGAAGAATAGCCTGTGATGCCTGGAAAACCATAAAGGATACCGAATATACACTGAACAGCGTCAACTACGGGTGGTGGCAAACCTATGTATACAACTATATTGATGCTGATCATGTTGTCTTTGGCACAGAAGCCGAGGGGAGCAACAAAGCCAGATTAGCCTCTGCACTGATCACCGGAACACTGATCACCGGTGATGACTATTCCGGTGAGGGACCATGGCAGAGTGCAGCAAAGAAATGGCTTCAGGACAAAGAGCTCCTGAAGATCGCCAGATCTGGGTTGGCTTTTATGCCAGTTGACGGCAATACCGGAGATAAGGCCAACGAATTATTTGTGAGGAAAAACAATGGATACCTGTACGTTGCGGTCTTAAATTACTCCGCTGGCCCGAAACAATTCAGCATCCCATTAAAAAAGTTAGGCTTAAATAAAGCCGGTTATACAACAACCGAACTTTTTGGCAGGAAAAATATAAAGATCAGCAAGTCTTTACAACTGACATTAAAAAGTGCAGATGCCGCAATATTCAAGGTGAAGCTTTAATAAATATAATTCAATATATTTACGCTAAACACACCAAATATGCAAAGAAGAATTGCAATAAAGCAGGTATTGATATTTGCCGGTGGGATGGCATTGGTGCCTTCCTTTCTGAAAGGCGCAGGCAAAGCTTCAATACAAACGAAAAATCTGGATGTAAGTGCCGAACAGGAAAAACTGCTTGCGGAAATTGCCGAAATCATTATCCCTAAAACGACAACCCCCGGAGCAAAAGACCTGGGGCTTCATTTGTTTGTTCTAAAGATGATCGATGATTGCTACGAAAAAACTGTTCAGCAAAAGTTTATGAATGGCCTGAAAGCTTTTGAGGGATTGGATGCAGCAGCACTCAGGCAACAGCTGATCGCCGTAAACTCCGGAAAGGCCGGTGCAGCAGAGGATACCAAATCATTTTACAAACTGATGAAACAGCAGACGATTAACGGCTACATGAATTCTAAATATGTAATGACCAGCCTGGTGGTATGGGAACTTATCCCCGGACGTTACAATGGTTATTTCCCGGTTAAAGCTTAAAACTAAAATCATGTCAAATCTTAATATAGATGGTGTTAAAAAGAACACTTTTGATGCAATTGTAATTGGATCCGGTATAAGCGGCGGCTGGGCAGCCAAGGAATTCACGGAAAAAGGATTAAAAACCCTGGTGCTGGAAAGGGGCAGAGACGTAAAGCACATTATAGATTATCCGACGACCAATAAATTTCCCTATGAATTTGAACACCGGGGTGAACCCGCACTGGCCATAAAGAAAGAAAACCCTATGGTGAGCAAGTGTTACGCCTTTAAAGAAGATTCGATGCACTTCTTCGTAAAAGACAAAGAACATCCATATATAGAAGAAAAGCCCTTTGACTGGATCAGAGGATACCAGGTCGGCGGCAAATCCCTGCTTTGGGCCAGGCAGACCCAGCGCTGGAGCGATTTTGATTTTGAAGGCCCGGTGAGAGACGATTTTGCCGTTGACTGGCCCATACGGTATAAAGATATTGCGCCATGGTACAGTTATGTCGAAAAGTTTGCCGGCATATCAGGAAACAGGGACGGATTGACTGAGCTTCCTGATGGAGAATTTTTACCTGCCTACCCTCTAAATGCAGTGGAAGATTATTTTAAGAAATCTCTTTTGAGTAAATATGGAAACCGGCATGTGATCAGCGCGCGCGGGGCACATATATCCCAGGCCAAACAGATCCATTTTGACCAGGGGCGTGCACAATGCCAGAACCGCAGATTATGCCAGCGCGGATGTCCGTTCGGCGGCTATTTTAGCAGCAACGCTTCGACACTGCCCTGGGCGCAAAAAACAGGCAACATGACTTTGAGGCCCTTGTCGGTGGTAGAATCTGTGATTTACGACGATAAACTGGGCAGGGCAACGGGCGTTCGGGTCATAGATACCAATACCAAAGAAGTGACCGAATATTATGCTAAGGTAATTTTTGTAAATGCTGCTGCCATCAATACCAATCTCATTTTATTAAATTCCACTTCAACCCGTTTTCCGAATGGTTTGGGCAATGACAGCGGAGTGTTAGGTAAATATGTTGCATTCCATAATTACAGTGCGCGCATTAGCGCAGAATATGATGGACTGAAGCAGTTTACCACTGACGGAAGAAATCCTGTCGGAGGCGGCTATATTCCCCGCTTCAGGAATCTGCACAAGCAGGAAACTAATTTCAAAAGAGGTTATGCAGCCGGTTTTTCTGCTTACAGAGGTACTGAGATGAACACCTCCGGTATCGGATCTGAGCTAAAGTCTGAGCTGCAGAGCAAAAGGCTAACCCCATGGCGGGTAGGATCCCATATGATGGGGGAGACCATTCCAAAGGAAAGTAATTATGTAAAGCTGGATACGGACAGAAAAGACGAATGGGGAGTTCCCTTGTTAAAAATCTCTGTGGATTATGACGATAACGATGTGAAAATGAAGAAAGACTATATTGAACAGCTATCAGAAATGTTTACCACAGCCGGATTCACAAACATTAAAGTCAACGATGCATCACAGGCACCCGGTCTGGACATTCATGAAATGGGTGGAGTGCGTATGGGAAATGACCCAAAAACCTCGATGCTGAATAAATGGCACCAGCTCCATGCCTGCAAGAACGTATTTGTGACAGACGGCGCGAGTATGACATCCACATCAACGCAAAACCCATCATTAACTTATATGGCTTTTACAGCAAGAGCAGTGGATTATGCGGTGAATGAAATGAAAAAAGGTGAGCTATAGCTCATCCTCAAGTTTTAGGTATTCTTTTAACAGGGTGATCTGATTGATTGCCCTGTTCAGATTGTGCTCTTCATACTTAGCCCCGTAGTACTTGTCATTTTCCAGGTAGTCTGTAAGGAAACGAATGGCTTGCATGTAAATGATGAACTTGCCCGAATAGGTAAAATATTGTTTTTCAGCATCCGTCAGTACTTCATTCATTTCCTTCATATAACCATTGAAGATAGCCTGATAAAACTCTTTTCTGATTTTTATTTTGGACAGGTCCGTTTCCTCTTCACTGGCTTCAGAAAGATAAGTTCTCATCATGTCTCCAACGTCACTTATAAAATATCCCGGCATTACAGTATCAAGATCTATAACGCACAGACCTTTTTTGTGATCGTCAAATAGTACATTATTTATTTTGGTATCGTGATGAATGACACGTAATGGAATCTGCGGATTTTGTGAAATACTGATATAAGTATCTACAATGTCTTTATGCCGAATGAGGAAATTGATGTAGTCTGCGCCATGTTTCAATCTTTCGTCTGAGGCGCCGGAGCATGCAGCCACGAATTGCTCATATCTCAATGAAAGATTGTGAAAATCAGGAATTGTAATGTTCAATTGTTTGGTGTTGAAGCCGGAGAGTAACTTTGAAAATTTTCCAAATTGCCTGGCTGCCTCATAAGCTTCGTCTTCGTTTTCCAAATAATTGAGGGAATGAGAGCCTTCTGCAAACGGGAATAATCTGTAATAATCGCCATTGTCCTGGTACAAGGAACCGCCTGTTGTCGCTTTTATAGGTGATATAAAAAGATAATTGGGAAATTTACCCGATAAATAAGTCTTAATGCTGTTGACATTTTCGTCTATTGCCTGAGGAAGCTTAAATACACTCGTATTTACTTTTTGAAAGATATAGCTCCTGGTATTGCCGGATACCTTCCAGGTGTGATTGATCAATCCATCACCAAAAGGTGTAACTGTAATTTCATTCGGATTTAAACCATACACGGACAGGATCTTTTCTAGCATTCGTTTAATAGATTATCGTTAATACATTCAAACCTAAGTAATTCAGAATTTAAACAAGTGTGCAAACGATTGCGCCAAATTATGGGTGCTTGCCGATGACCAGTTCAGATTCTACAACAATGTTAAAATAAGCCTGTTCTACCTCAGATTGTAATTTTGGTCTGTTGATCAGATCTATTAAGATGTCGGCAGCTTTCTTTCCCTGACGATAAGGAAATTGTTCTACGGATGCAATCGGACTATAATCCATATAACTGATGATGGGCAGGTTGGCATAGCTCACAAAGTCAATACCCGATAGATTTAGCGACCTCGCATAACGCATTGCAAAGAGTGCCACGTAGTCGTTAAAGGTGACTATAGCCGTAGGTTTCCTTTTATGATTGAGCATGGCATCCATTGCTGCTATAGTGCTGGCTTCTGAAAGATCACAGCTGATGACAAGCGAAGGGTCAAATTTGAGCCGGTTTGAAACCATTGCTTTAATGTATCCTTCTTTTCTCTCGTGACTGGCCAGCAAAGTACTTGGTCCATTGATCATCCCAATGGTCCGGTGACCTTTTTTTAGAAGAAAGCTTACCGCTTCATATGTTCCCGTTTCCAGGTTGCTGGCCACATAATGAATATCCTTCAACGGAGGGATCCGGTCAAAAAATACTACTGGAATGTTCATCTTCTTAAACATTTCGAAATGCTCATAGGTACTGGTGGTTTTGGAAACGGAAACCAATAAGCCATCCACACGCTGCGTTTTCATTTTTTCTACCAAAAGCTTTTCCCGGCCGGCATCATCGTGAGACTGGGCAAGCAGTACAGTATAATTTCTTTTATAGGCAATATCTTCTATTCCGCTGATGGCCTCTGAAAAAAAAGATTCTGATAATTCAGGTAATATAACCCCAATAACAAATGATTTACCGTGTAAAAACTGGATAGCCCTCTGGTTTGGCTCATAATTCAGATCAGCAGCAAGTTTTTTAACCCTTTGCTTTGTCACCAAGCCTATACTTGAGTGATCATTTAAAGCCCTGGATACCGTAGAGACAGATATCTTTAGGATTTTTGCTATTTCCTTTATTGTAGCTGGTTTATTAGACATTACATCAAACTTAGATAAAACTGCCGGAGCATTTATGATTTTTTTAAAATAATTGGTGCAAACGTTTGTGTGTATTTATTTGGTTATGGATTTAATATACTGTTCTAATGTCAATACCTTGTGCTAAATTTAAGCATTAACTGAACAATACCATATTAGCGGCTATAAAACTGTATAAATATCAGGAACCAAAAATTACTATGAACAGAAGAGAATTTGTTAGAAACTCAAGCTTAACTGCAGCGGCCGTTACCATATTACCGGACGGCCCTTTGTTTGCAGCCCATGCAGCAGATAAAGTTAAGATCGCAATGATCGGGGTTGGACTTCGGGGACAAAATCATT
>NZ_DATHGC010000312.1:0-3177 GCF_035317785.1 Pedobacter sp.
AAAGAAAGGATTTTTGGGATATTTCGGAACTTTTAGATCATTATTCGTTGGATTATATGATTAGCTGCAACAGAAAAAAGTATCCTCAGCAAATGATTTTGATTTCTATTCCCTCGGCTTTAACCTATTTTCTGGATGCCGAGGAAAGCGAGGATGCGGTAAGCTTGAAAGGACAATCCTGGGAAAGTGTAAAGGAACACATACAGCTTAAGGTTAGAGAATACTTGAGCTAGCTATTTGGCAATGGACCCGACCACGCTGAGTATATTGAGGTGGTATTGGTATTTCTGATTTATAAATAAGCCCAATAATCATAATTCATATAAAAAGGCAATCTGTACGCACAGATTGCCTTTTGCTTTTTGGCCCATTACGTTTGTGTTGCCGGTCCGCTAAAACCGGCAGCAGTTAACAGAATTTTTGAATCATTTAAACACAAAGATTATGGGATACCTAAAAAATGGACCATTTTCTGGATTTACTGGCCGGACCGGATCACTGGTGGGCTATCGAAAGTTTGGGAAATGGGTGATGGCGGCTGTAAGGGCTACAGCTAGCCGTGAGCCGTCACTTTTACAGACCTACAACATCATCAGGTTTACGATGATGGTCGAATGGCTGGGCTGGGCGTCTGATTTTATCGAGATCGGATATCAGAATTATGCCAGTGAGATGTCGCCGATGAATGCGGCGGTGAAGTACAACCTGGATAAAGCGGTGGCAGGCACAGCACCTGCTTACGCGATAGATTATCCGAAGGTATTGCTGAGCCGGGGCAGGCTGGCACCCGCCAACCAATTGGTCATGGCCACTACGGTAGATGCGCAGCTGGATTTTTCATGGCCGGCAAACATCGGCACCTGGAAAGGGGCAACGACTGATGATGCGGCTTTTATTGTCTACAATCCGTCAAAACAGTTGTTTGTCATGTCGATAGGTGCGGTGACCAGAGCGACGCTTTCGTTTGATATGGAATTGCCAGCTGAGTTTTCAGGCGATAACGTACATGTATATATGGCTTTTGTAAGTGAAGATGGGAAGCGTGTGAGTACATCTGTATATGTTGGCGCGACAGTGGTCATGTAATCAATTATGGGGTTGGTGTAGCGGCGCCAGCCTCATTTCTTTTCCGTTCCCGTACCACCTCTTTTCAGGTAGGATGGAAATTCTGCAGCACCGGAACCATATTCATACCGCAGGTCATTCTTACCCCCTGCATCGGGAAATAACGGAATGTACATCCCGCCGGTACTGCCCATGATCTCAAACAACTGCTTGTTCATCTGTTTCACTATTGCGAGATGTTCCGTACTGCGGACCAGGTTGTTGAGTTCCAGTGAATCTTCCTGCAAATCATACAACTCATCCGTGTCCCAGATGCCGTTGTAATGTATGTATTTGTACCTGTCTCCCCTCAGTGCGTGCATGGTCGGTGTTTGCGGAAAATTACGCTCCCAATAGTATTCATACAGCAGGCCTGTGCGCCAGTTTTCCGGTTTCTTACCTTCCAGCAACGAGAAGAAACTCATGCCGTCCATATATGAAGGTGCTTTTAAGCCAGCTGCCTCCAGGAAAGTAGGGGCGATGTCGATATTTGCCACCACTTCTTTGATTACGGTTCCAGGTTTAATAAGTTCCGGACAATAGGCCAGCATAGGGACACGCATGGAGGCCTCATAGGCTACCCGTTTGTCGATCAGGCCGTGCTCACCGAACTGGAAGCCATTATCTCCCATGTAAACAATCAGTGTTGATTCCAGCAAACCTTGTTCCTGCAAATAAGCCATAACCTTTCCTATAGACTGGTCCACACTGTGCAGAGTTTCCGCATAGCGCTTGTAATATTCACCAATATCGAGGCTGCTGTGGTACGGGAACTCTACGCCATGCCAGGAGTTGCGCTGGTTTTTTAGCCACATGGGTGCATCCTTGTGCAGGCTTGCTTCCATATTTGCCGGGGGCACAAACTTGTATTTTTCAGCCATGCCCTTGTCACGCTCTGCCGGCATAAATTCAGCATGTACGCCCTTATGAGACAGGTAAAGCATAAAAGGCTTTTCCTTTTTACGGGATTTTAAAAAGTCAAGTGCATAGTCTGTCAGTTCATCGGTGATGTATCCCTTTTGAGGAACATGCTTACCATTGACATTTAAGCCGTTTGGATTTGGCAGATAAGTGCCCTGACCTTTAAACGAAACCCAGTAGTTGAAGCCGCGCTGCGGATCATCATGTTCCCCACCCATATGCCATTTTCCGATCATCGCTGTCTGGTAGCCGGCTTGCTGCAGGTACTGCGGATAAAATACGATCTCTTTGGAAACCGGGTTGTTGTTATCCACCACTTTATGCTTGTGCGCATACAAGCCCGTTAATATAGAAGCCCTTGAAGGGGAGCAGAGTGAGGTGGTCACAAATGCATTTTGCAAATAAGCACCTTCCTTTGCCAGGCGGTCCATATTGGGCGTCCTGATAAATTCCTGGGCTTTTAGAAAGCCCATTGCATCAAAACGATGGTCATCGGCGAGAATGAAGACAATGTTTCTAGGTTTGCCTTTGCCCGTTTTTATGAGCTTTAAGGCACCTTGTTTTTGACTTACTTCCGCAAACTGGGCTCTAAGAGAAGAGACGCAGCAGAGCAGCAGGAGCAGCAGTGTAGGGATGTGTTTATGTGCCATGATTTAAAGCTACTAAATAAACTGATCTCTATATAAGTCTGGTTTAAATTCGCTGCGGACAGCTGGCACGGTGACCTCAAGGCACGTCTTCAATTGCCCTTTCTAAACCCATCGAAGGCCCGGGGGGTCATGCAAGGGTTGTGCAGCCCCCCAGATGAGGTCATGAAGAGGTTGAGAAGAATGATCATCACAGTTCTCCGATTCTAATTGCAGTCAGGCGGACGAATAAGGGTATGACGGGAGGTGGATAGAAATAAACTTTCAATAAGTTTTGAAAGTTTAATAATTTGTATTTATATTTGATCATGAATTAGCGAAGCATTTCTTCATTAATTCACTGGTTATGAAAACGCTAAAAAATCACCTGATCCTGTTTGACGAAGAATGCCCGATGTGCCGCATGTATACCAGTGCATTTGTCAGTACAGGTCTTTTGGAGAAAGGAGGGAGGGCCGCTTATCAGGAACTTCCTGTTCAGGCCTGCCCCATGGTAGACCGGCAG
>NZ_DATHGC010000313.1:0-5808 GCF_035317785.1 Pedobacter sp.
TAGTCGTGACAAGTATAACTCCATTAGCTCCCCTGGCACCGTATAAAGATGTTGCTGTAGCGTCTTTCATAATCGAAAAACTTGCAATGTCATCAGGCTGTAGCCTGGCCAGTTCTGTGGTCGGCAGCTCTACTCCGTCAATTAAGATGAGCGGATCTTTTTTGTAACCGAATGTAGTAACACCCCGAATAAAAAATGAGGCATTGTCCATGCCGGGCTCCCCGCTTCTCTGATAGGCAATAACGCCGGCCAGCCGGCCAGCAAGTGCTGTGGTTAAATTGCTCGACGGAACTTTCAGCTCTTTGGGGTTTATTGACGTGACCGCACCTATAACATCTTGCTTCTTTTGTTTACCAAAGGCAACAACAACTACCTCTTCTAAATTTTCGTTGCTTTCCTGAAGTATTACATTGACGATAAGGTCATCTCTAATGTCTACGCTTTGGGTTTCGAAACCGATAAGTCTGAATTCCAATGCCTGGGATGCTTTTGGCATAGAGATCCAGTAATTGCCTTTATCATCAGTTATCGATTTTTGGACACCATTTTTGACAGATACGATTACGCCTGGCAATGGCTTGCGGTTTATGCTGTCAATTACAGTTCCATGAACAGATTTAAATTCCTGGGCATTGACCGGGTCTGGTATCCATACTAAAAGCGCGGCCACCAGCAGAAGATAGTGACGATACAGAAACAAATTTTTACTTGTCATATTTTGGTTTGGTTGGTTTACTGATTTACACTATTTTTGTAAACAAAATAATATAAAATAATAATCCGCCGTATGACCAATTTTAACTAATGCTTAAAGTATTTTGGCTTAAATGTGTTTTTGAAAGAGCAGCTGAATCATCTAAAAATTTAATGACGAAAACAACGGTATAAAAAAATCTCGAATGGTATTTTGAGACTTTTTCAGAATTGAAGGCTTTTCTTACGTTAAATCCAAAGCTGTTATTTCGCCCCTAAGAAGATGTTTAGTGAGGCGTTCTTCGGCCACACCCAGGTTTTTGCTTTTAAGGGCGTCAATTATTTCACGATGCTCTTTGTCGGTTAGCTGATAATCTTCCATGTGCCTCTGTGTTCTCCCAAGCTTCAGATGGAACAACGGGATATTGCTTAAGGAGTAAATATCCTTAAGTTTCTGGTTTCCTGCAATATTTATTAATGTTTCATGAAATTTCACGTCAGCCTCACAAGCACCTCCGAAATAACCGTTATTCACCATAGCAGTAAAATCGTCACATATACTCTCCAGTTCGTTTATCTGTTGCTTGTTGATTTTTTGAAATACAAGTCTTATTGCGCCTAGTTCCAGAACTTCGCGCAGCTCCCTTATTTCTCTGAGGTCTTTAGCACTTGTAGATTTGACAAAATATCCTCCTTTTTCTCCCTTTTCAAGCAAATTTTCCCCTAAAAGTCTGTTTAGAGCTTCTCTAACAGCCATCCGGTTTACTTCCATCCGCTCTGCCCAAAATCCTTCTTTCAATCTTGTTCCTGGTAAAAGCTGCTGGGACAATAATTTTCTCCTCAGCTCCACATAAACTTTATTTGATAGTGAGTCTTCTCTCATGGATAAATAATGTAAACAATTTTAAGTAATAAAAACCAACAATATATAAAAATTTACAATAAAGTTTATAGCAGATGTCATTTGCTCAGTTACCGAGGGGCCGATCAGGGATGAGGATGCTGCAGATTATCTGATGATGACTAAGATACAGCTGAAAAAGGTGCGAATGAGATTAAAGAAAAGCAGATATTTCACGCAAACGATTGATCTTTCCCTTGCATTCCATTGAAATAATGCTATTTTTGGATAAGTCAACACACTTCTAACCATTAAAACTGTTCGAATGAGAAACCTGAGGATCATCCTTTGTTTAGCCTTGTCTTTTACATTATTATTCTTTTCATATTGTTCAAGTGCCCAAAATAAATCCGGGCAATCCAAAAAACCTCTGGTGGTATTTGTGACGGGAGACCATGAATACAGCAGTGAAGCAACTATGCCATTGATTGCTGCTGAGCTGGAGAAGAACTACGGGATGCGCACTATCGTGCTGAAATCATCGCCTGATCACAACTCAGAAGAAAATATCCCTGGTCTGGAAGCATTAAAAGACGCGGATCTGGCGGTGTTCTTTCTGCGCTGGAGAAGATTGCCAGAGGAGCAGGTAAAATATATTGACGATTACCTGAAGTCCGGAAAACCGGTGATGGGTTTCAGAACGAGCACACATGCTTTCAATTACCCTGCGGGTCATAAATTAGTGCATTGGAATTCCTTTGGGGAGTTTGCCCTTGGTGCGCCCGGTGGCTGGGGAAAAGGCGGACATACCCATTATGGCCACAAATCTTCTACTGATGTCTCTGTGATTGCGGCGCAGGCCAAACATCCCATACTGACAGGTATAAAACCAGAATTTCATGCCACATCATGGTTGTATCGTGTACTGCCGGATTATCCGGTGAAGGGATCGACCTGGCTGTTGATGGGTAAATCAGTAAATCCAGACAAAGCAGCTATCGATAATCCTGTGGCCTGGACCTGGACGACACCGGCAGGTGGCCGTGTATTTACCACCACGCTCGGACATCCGGAGGACTTCAATGAAGAAGGCATGCAGCAACTGGTCATCAATGCGGTGCATTGGACCTTAAACAAACCTGTACCAAAAAAATGGGCAGGAAAGGTCGCTATGAGCGTGCCTTACAGACAGCCTTAATTTTTCTTGTACCCTATATATATTTATGGAACTCTCTATACACAACTGGATGCGATCCGAAACCATAGAAACCACCATTCGCAGGGTTTCTGGTCTGGGATATACTAAACTTGAAATTGCCGGGAGTCCGGAGCATTACGATACCAAAACAGTTAGAAAATTATTAAATGATTATAATCTGTCTTGCTGGGGCTCTGTAACACTGATGCTGGAAGACCGCAATCTGCTGGCTAAGGATGAAGGCCAGCGGGCAAAATCGGTACAATATGTCAAAGATGTGGTCAGGATGGTGAAAGAGCTGGACGGACACATGGTATCGGTGGTACCTGGTACTGTTGGAAAAATCGTGCCCGATGGAAGACCTGATGAGGAGTGGCAATGGGCAGTAGATTCCATGAAAGAAATATACGAATATAGCGAGGCCTCGGGTATTTTGCTGGGTATAGAGCCGATCAACAGATTTGAGACCTATTTCATCAACCGTGGCGACCAGGCATTGGCACTCGCTGAGGCTGTCGGACCAAAATGCGGAGTCTGCCTGGATACCTTTCATATGAATATAGAAGAATTGGATATGTTTGATGCAATCAGACGGGCGAAGGGAAGACTGGTTGGTTTTCATGTAGCGGACAACAACAGAATGGCCCCTGGTATGGGCAACCTGAACTGGCCTAAGATCATTGATACTTTAAAGGAAGTAGGCTATGATGAGGTACTGTCCGTTGAATTCTGCTCGCCGCTGGACCGCACGCCCGCCAATCCATACCCTGGTTCTATCGATGAAAGCCCGCAGGACCTTTCCGGAGAACAAAAGAAATTTTTGGAAGATCATGGAAGTACTTCAGTAACAGCTGAGTTTTACACCATGCTCACGACCAAATCATTCGATACTTTATCAAAACTGATTTAAAAATTTATATATACCAATGAAAATAACTAATGTAGAGGCATTTTGGCTTCGCTGTCCTATTCCAAAAGAAAAGCAACACTTTTCCGACTATGGATTGCTTACCAATTTTGACATGACCCTTGTTGTGGTTACTACTGAAGATGGTCTTCAGGGTTTTGGCGAGGCTAAGGCTGCCGTTGGGTCTTCAGGGGTTTGTGCCTCCATCGTGAGCTGTGTAGAGAATGAACTGAAGCCCGGCCTGATCGGTAAGGATGCAGGAAACATTACCCGTTTGTGGGAAGAAATGTACAATGGTACACGTGACCATTATGCTTTGACCAGAGGCAGGAAATTTCCTATACTGGGCCGGCGGGGTCTAACTGTGTCGGCAATGAGTGGCATAGATACTGCGTTATGGGATTTGAAGGGAAAAGCATTGGGTGTGCCTGTAATGGATTTGCTTGGAGGCGCTTGCCGTGATGAAATGCCTGCTTATGCGAGTGGCGGCTGGGCCGATGTGGACAATATCGGTGCGCAGCTGAACGGGTATGTGAGCAAGGGGTTTAACGGGGTAAAAATGCGTGTCGGGGTGATGGATAAAAACGTTCAGACCAGTATTGACCGGGTCAAAGCTGCCAGGGCAGCGCTTGGGCCGGATATTAAGCTGATGGCTGATGCACACGGGACTTTTAGTGTCCCTGAGGCGAAGCAGTTTTGCAGGGGAGTAGAAGATTGCAACCTGTATTGGTTTGAGGAGCCTATCAGCCCGGACAACAGACACGGTACCGCTGAAGTAAGGGCTTCAACAGCGATACCGATTGCTGCGGGAGAAAGTGAGTATACCAGCTTTGATATCCGGGACCTGCTGGAACTGAGGGCGATTGATGTGATCCAGCCTGATGCTGCTATTATTGGTGGTATATCGGAAGCCATGCGCGTCGGCCACCTGGCTGCTGTGCAGCAGCTTGAGCTGGCACCGCATTGCTGGGGTTCTGCTTTTTCTTTTATGGCGGGGCTGAACGTAGCTTTTGCTTCGCCTGCAGCGACGATCATTGAGTTTTCCCTGGGTGGAAACCCGATGATGTATGACCTGGTGCAGGAGCAGATTACGGTCAATAACGGCGTAATCGCGGCACCTTCAAGTCCGGGGCTGGGTTTAACACCCAACTGGGATTTTGTACACGAATTCAAACAAAAAATCTAATTATTGTATTTATAAATTACAGACATATGGCACGGGCAATCAAAATCAATCACGTCACAGTCATCGTTGACAATCTGGAAAAGGCAGGGGAATTCTATCAGCAGGAATTGGGTCTGGAGCCGCTTGCGGCCTTTCGGTTCGATTATCCTGTGATGTTTTTTAAATTCAATGAGGAACAACAGCTGCACATCTCTGAATGGGAAGGCGACAAGACTTCTTTCCGCGGACACATTTGTGTACAGGTGGATGACTTCAATAGTCTTTTCTTCCGGATGAAGGAACTGAACGTCATAGACATACATCCATGGGGTAAGGTAAGAAAACTGCCTGATGGGGCCATGCAGATGTTTGTGCGCGACCCTGCAGGTAACCTGGTAGAGATATCTTCTGTCCCGGGATCTGAGGTAGATCCAAAGATATTTGAAGATGACCTTTATGAAGAGGGCTTATACGTCTCCAACAGAAATGATTTTAGAGGATACAGGTCTGATAACGCTACTTTGTATCATAAATAAATGGGTAAAAAGGGTGTATTGTTGTTAGAAACCATTGCAGAGGAGGCTTTATGGATCCTGGAGGCAAATGCACAGATATTTACCGGTTATGATGCGAAGAGTTTAAGTGCTGTTTTGGCGTGTGAGGAAATTCATGCCATCATTACAAGGGGGAAGGGGCAGATCAATCCGGCACTCATGGATGCCTGCCCAAAATTGGAGATAGCTGCCAGATGTGGTGTGGGACTGGATAATGTGGATGTAGCAGGCGCTACCGCCAGAAATGTGAAGGTGATCAATGCGCCGGGCAGCAATGCGGCAACGATTGCTGAACATACTTTATCGCTGATGCTCATGCTCATGCGCAATATGTATACTTCGGTGGCTGAGGTCAAAAAGGACAACTGGAACTGGCGTAATAATTATAGCGGCGATGAGCTCAATGGCAAAACGCTTGGGATTCTGGGTATGGGCAATATTGGCAAACGC
>NZ_DATHGC010000314.1:0-38289 GCF_035317785.1 Pedobacter sp.
TGGTGATATATTTTATGCAGAGAACCAGGGCGACTGGGTGGGCTCTGGTAACATTACCCATGTAGAGGAGGGCGATTTTGTGGGCAATCCCGCGGGTTTGATCTGGGCTGATCAGCCGGGCTCCCCGGTCAAGCTTCGTAAAAAAGACATTCCGGATACCGGTGAACCGAAATATGAGGTGGCTAAAAGAGTACCAGGATTAAAAGGCCCTTCAGTATGGATCCCGCATTCTATTATGGGAAATTCGACTTCCGGCATTCTGAATTATTCAGATCATGGAAATATGGGGCCTTTTAAAGGGCAACTTTTTGTAGGCGATCAGGCCCAGAGCAAGATCAGCCGGGTATTCCTGGAAAAGGTCAAAAATGTATATCAGGGAGTGGTGTTTCCATTCCGGGAGGGTTTTTCATCGGGTATCTTAAGGATGAACTGGGGCTCTGATGGCAGTATGCTGGTTGGTATGACCTCAAGAGGATGGTCATCGACCGGAAAAGAAGAATATGGTTTACAGCGTTTGACCTGGTCTGGTGTTGTACCTTTTGAGGTGCAGACAGTAAAAGCGCAGCCGGATGGATTCGAACTGGAATTTACAATGCCTGTAGATGAAAAAACGGCACGCAATGCAGGTTCTTATCAACTTTCAACTTTTACTTACAAATATCACCACATTTATGGAAGCCCTGCTATCAACCAGTCTGCACGAAACATCAAAGCAATTGTGGTTTCACCAGACCATAAACGTGTGCGTATAGTGCTGGATAGCTTAAAGGAAGGGTATATTCATGAGATCAGGACAGCAGGACTGCGATCAGAAAGCGGTAATATTCCTTTGCTTCACAATTATGCGTATTATACCTTAAACAGGATTCCCGATGGGGAAAATCTTACCGTTACGGCTGAAAATAAACCAGTTGGCGAAATGCAGGTTGATAAAACAACCGGAGCAATGGACCATCAACATATGGACAATATGGTCGCGGCTGGCAACAAGGTCACCGGCAGTACAGCTGCCGAAAAACATGTGACCAGGCAGCCGGTAAGCTGGAAGAACGGCCCTGATAAGACCATTTTACTGGGAACTAAACCGGGCTTGAAGTTTGACATTACAAATCTAACCTTAAAGGCAGGTACCAAAGTGAAGCTGACTTTTGCCAATACAGATGATATGCTGCACAATTTTGTGCTGACCGCTCCTGGATCAGGAAATATCGTAGGGGAAATGGTAGCGAAGATGGGACTGGACGGCGAAAAATACAATTTCATTCCCAATAGTGTTAAAGTACTGGCGCATACTGTTTTATTGCAGCCCGGAAAGTCAGATACTATTTATTTTACTGTACCTAAAACACCTGGTATATATCCATTTATCTGTACCTATCCTGGCCACTATATGGTGATGAAGGGACAGATTAAAGTGCTGAAATAAAACACATTGTCGTTCAGTTTGTTGTCTCTCTGTTAAGAAAGCAGAAGCGATTGGTGGTTCTTATGAACCGAGTGCTGCTGCTTCTTTTGGAGAACATAAAACTGTGATTATGAAAGGTCAATTGATCGCTGAGACATCTGTCACCATAAAAGCCACACCTCAGCAAGTATGGAAAGCCATTACTACGCCTTCTTCCATTGAAAAATACCTGATGGGGACGCACGCCATCTCCGACTGGAAAGAAGGCAGTCCGATAACTTATGAAGATGAATATAATGGCAAGAAATACCATGACAAAGGAACAATTAGAAAGTTTGAGCCCGGAAAGCTTTTTCAGAGCACCTATTGGAGTTCGATGGGAGGAAAAAAGGATGAACCGGAAAAAGAGAAAGAGCATGCCACAAATAACTGGAAAGCGGTACTGCAAAAGCTGAAGGAAGTTGTGGAGGAGTAGCCCATTTGTTTTTCTGCAGAAGATTACGCATTTTGTGTTACTATTCATAAAGTTACTACTACTGCCTCTAAAACCGCATTTGCCATGAAATACCTATCTCTTTTACTCCTTTTTACTACGTTGTCATTATCGGGCTATACACAGGATAAAGATGCCATTCTTGGCAAATGGATCAATTCAACCGGTGAGGCCCATGTGATGATATCCAAAAGATCTGATAAATATTTTGGTAAGATCGTATGGATCAAGGACCCTAAGGGAACTGGGGGCACAGTGAAAACTGACTTGAAAAATCCGGATCCGGGTTTAAGAAAACAGCCTATTCTTGGTATGGAAATATTAAAGAATTTTGTTTATGACGATGGCAAATGGACCGACGGAACTATATATGATCCTAAATCCGGCAAGACTTATAGTTGTAACATGACCATCAAAGATAATGGAAACCTGAGCATGAGGGGTTATATCGGTATATCTTTAATTGGCAGGTCTGAGATCTGGAAAAGAGTTAAATAGTATGAGGGTATTCCTAATTGCGTTCCTGTTTTTTCCTCTGCTGTGTCTGGCACAGAGCTATAACTTAAAACCCGTTACGACAGGTGAAAACACCAGCATAAGGGGCATGTCAGTCGTGTCTGATCAGGTAGCATGGGTAAGCGGAAGCAACGGCAGCATCGGCAGGACACTGGACGGGGGAATGACCTGGATCTGGACAAAACCTGCAGGGTATGAAAAGCTTGATTTCAGGGATATTGAAGCGTTTGATGAAAACAAGGCGGTAATTGTAAATGCGGGGTCACCGGCTTTTATATTGCTGACCAGTGATGGCGGCAAGAACTGGCGGGAGTGTTATAAAAATCTGGATTCGGCTATATTTCTGGACGGTATGGGATTCTGGGATGCTCAGAACGGAATGATTTTCGGAGATCCCATTCACAATAAAATGCAGCTGCTGAAAACCAGGGATGGCGGCATGAACTGGCAGGATGTGTCTGAAAACCTGAAAACAGACATGCAGCTGGGGGAAGCAGGGTTTGCCGCGAGTGGTACTACCATAAAGACATATGGAAAAGGGCTTGCCTGGGTTGCTACCGGCGGATCCGTCTCTAATATTTATTTTTCTGATAACTATGGTTATAGCTGGAAGGTATATAAGTGCCCGATTATACAGGGCGAAAGCAGTACAGGGCCATTTTCCATGGCTTTCTTTGATGCGAAAAATGGTGTTGTGGTAGGTGGTAATTACCTGAAAGATACAGAGCATACAAACAATGTTTTGTTGACAGGCGACGGTGGAAAGACCTGGAAGAAACCAGCCAGGCCCGTTGCGGGTTACCGTTCGGGTGTAACGTATATTAATAAAAAGGTTTTGCTGGCCACAGGTTCATCAGGAACGGATGTATCTAATGACGGCGGCATGAACTGGCACAATATCTCTGGCTTGAGTTTCAATGTGATCCAGAAGAGTAAAGCCGGGAATCTAATACTTCTGGCCGGAAATAAAGGGGAGATCTATCAACTCTTGATCGGGCGCTAAAAAAATAAACTCATAAAGAATGTGTGCAGGGAGATATGATATTTAATTTTTTTTTTAGGGCCGTATACAATAAAACAGAATTTTGCTCGTCTATATATACGAGAGCGTTAATTTAGATAGCGGGGATACGGCGGATTGCTGTATCTCCGTTTCTTTTTTTTACCTTGACCGGATTTTGGTCAACAGATCTGCCAGTTCTTCAGCCTTGTTTGGATGCTGCTCAAAAACATTATTGATCTCGCCCGGATCAGCTAACAGATCATACAATTGTCCACTTTGCAAAACTCCCGTCTCGGTGCCCGTCAGTTTATCATACCCGGACCCTTTACCCGGTTCAATGTATTTCCAGTTTTCTTTAATTATGGAAAGCGGACCACCCTGTTCAATCAGCACAGACCGGCCCTTTGCAGATTTTCCTAATATGGCCTGCAATACATTTTCGCTGTCTGGGGCTTCTCCATCAGGTAGTTTTACATTCAGAAGTTTAGAAAAGGACGCCAGTAAATCTATTTGACAGATCATGGCCCCCGATACTTTTGGCGTGATGGTACCGGGCCAGCTCACGATCCAGGGTACCCTGGTTCCGCCTTCAAAAGCGCTGTATTTACCTCCTCTTAAAATACCGGCAGGTTTATGTCCAGCGTTTTTTGCAACAGCCTCATCCTGGTAGCCATCATCCAGGACCGGACCATTGTCACTTGAAAAAATAATCATGGTGTTTTTATCCAGTTTAAGATATTCCAGCTGTTTCATGATCTGGCCAACTGTCCAGTCCAGCTGCAATATAGCATCACCTCTCAAGCCTAACTCACTTTTCCCTTTAAACATAGTTGCGGGCATGCGGGGTACGTGCGGTTCTGTCAGGGTATAACAAAGGAAAAAAGGCTGCATTTTATTTTCTTCAATGAAATTTCGGGCTTTGGCAAGAAATGTTGAAGAGACTTCTTCGTCTACCCAACGCGCTTTATTTCCGCCTTCCATATACCCAATCCGCCCAATGCCATTTACAATAGTTTGGTTATGCCCATGACCGGGAGAAGATTTCAGCTTGAGTAATTCAGGATGGTCTTTTCCTGTTGGATCACTGCCTACCGGATTTTTATAGTCCACCCTGATTGGATCTGATCTATCCAAAGCCAGTACCCGATGGTTTTCCATGAAGACAGTGGGCACCCTGTCGGCTGTTGCTGGAAAAATAAAGGAATAATCGAACCCCACATCATTTGGTCCGGGCGTTACTTCGCTGTTCCAGTTTTTTTCCACCTGTTTGCCTAATCCAAGGTGCCATTTGCCAATTACCGCTGTTCTGTAGCCGGCCTTTTTAAATACTTTAGGTAGGGTAGTGGTATTTGTCGGGACAATCAGGGCTGCATCGCCTGGTAAAATTCCAGTTCCTTTTTGTCGCCAGGGGTATTGCCCGGTCATCATTGCAAAGCGGGAAGGAGTGCAGGTAGCAGAAGTTGAATGGCCATTGGTGAAGCGGATGCCATTTTTTGCAAGCTTGTCCAGATGGGGTGTATTTATTTTAGTGGCACCATAGCAGCTTAAATCACCATAGCCCAAGTCGTCCGCATAGATCACGATGACATTTGGCCGGCTGTTTTGCGCATACAATTGCGGAGTCGGTCCAACACCTAGTATGTATAATAAAGAGACTATTATTTTCTTCATAATGAGCTAAATTACTAAAAAGCCAGGTCATCCAACCTGGCTTTTTAAACAAAACTTAGATCTAACCAAACATCTAAAATTTCAGACAATATAGAAATTGAACTGGACGTCAAGGGCGGATTCGAACCGCCGTCAAAGGTTTTGCAGACCCTTACCTAACCACTCGGCCACATGACTATATATTTTCCAAATGCTTATTCCTGCATATGATGATACAAATATAAATAAAAGACTACTAATTTAATAGACTTTATTTTAAATTATTTTTATTCTGCCTCTTTTGAGCTATATCGTGTTGAAAATCAGCTATAAATATTTTAATGCTGTCGTATTTTTGAGGTCTGCAGATACTTAGATTTGGATGATATCGTTAATTTCATACATTTGAATTAATCAAATATATCCCTATGTCCAATTATTTACCCGACTTAAACGGTCTGATAAGTCATATCTCATTGCACAACAGCGAGAATGCTTATGAGAAGCTCTTCAAGTATTTATTTCCTTCTTTATACCGGTTTTGCTTTTATTTGCTGAAGTCCCGTGAACTTGCGGAAGAGGCGGCAAGTGATGTCATGATCACGATCTGGCGCAACAGGCAAAAATTATCCGAAGTCAAAAACGTTAAGGTATATGCTTTTGTGATTGCCAGGAACCTGTCTTTAAATATCATTAATAAGCAAGCAAAACAAGAGTGGGTATCCATCGACGACTTAGATATGGAAATTATCCTGGATAACTTAAATCCAGAACAGCTGCTGATCAACGGCGAACTGAAAAAGAAGCTGGAGCGTGCAGTCGAAACCTTACCGGCTCAGTGTAAACTGGTCTTTAAGCTGATCAAAGAAGATGGCTTGAGCTATAAGGAGACAGCCAATATTTTAAACATTTCGATAAAAACGGTTGACGCCCATCTGGTATCAGCAATTAAAAAGCTAACCACCGTACTTCAGGCAGAGTTTAATCTGACATAAAAAAATATTAGAAAGGACTAGGGAGTTTGTCTAAAAATTTTGTCCTATACATACAACCCGATATTAAACCTATTTGGAATACCTGTATGTCTAAGAACAGAATTATAGAACTCCTGGCTCGTAAGCAGGCTGGTGAAGCTACTCCAGCTGAACTGGAAGAGCTGAACAAGCTGACAGCTCAGCATCAGGATTCTGTTTATTATGAAGAATTTTTAAAACAGCTTTGGTTAAATCCGCAACAGGAGTTTGAAATTCCAGATGCCGAACAGGCCTATCTCCTGCACAGACTTAAATTTGCTGATGAATTTTCCGTCCCTGAAGAAAAACCCAAAACCATAAGTTTCAGGAAGGTCATCAGCCTCACAGGGATCGCTGCCGTATTGGCTGTTATTGTTTCGGTTGCCATCTTTTATTTCAATGGTCAGGATAAATTTGTTCCGGATACAGAGATCGTTGCCGGAAAAGGCGTAAGGAAGAAGATCAGACTGCCCGATGGCACAATGGTCTGGCTAAATTCCGACAGTAAATTATCATACGACAGTGAGATTAAAAAAAGAAAGAAACGTATAGTTTACCTGGTTGGTGAAGCTTTTTTTGATGTGGCCCACGATAAAATCCATCCTTTCATCGTCCGTACAGATAAGATCTGCGTTAAGGTACTTGGTACAGCCTTCAACATCAAAGCCTACCCGGTCGACAAAAAATCTGAAACTACTCTGCTGAGGGGTTCTATTGAGCTTTCTGTAAATGACCGATCAGCGCAAAAGATCATTTTAAGCCCCTCGGAAAAATTCGCCCTTGTGGAAAATAAAAAAGAAGAGACCTTAAAATCAGATCGCTCCCCAAAGTCCCTGAAGGACATCACGCTGACCATTCAGCACGTGATACCCGTCCGTATCGGCCAAAATGAATACATCCAGGAAACCTCCTGGAGAGACAGCCAGCTCGTATTTCAGAATGAATCTTTGGAAGACCTGCAGTCCAAACTGGAGCGCTGGTTCAATATCAATATCAAATTTGATAACGAAAAACCTAAACTATATCGCTTTACAGGTGTATTTAAAGATGAGACCATCGAAGAAACCTTAAAGGCAATGCAATTAATCAAACCTTTCAACTTTAACCTAAAAGACCATGACCTGATCATTTACTAGTAAAAAAGGGAGTTAAGTGCGGCAAACACTTTCCTCCCTCTAAACCTTCATGAGTAGCTAAAAGCTACTATTACAGATTTTTAACTTTGAAATTCACAAATCTATGAAAAAAACAGAACTGTGCAATAAAGTTCTATGTGCCAACTTTTCCAAAAAAAAACTAATAATGATGTTAAACTGGATCTTTGTTTCATCGTTTGTCTTTTGTCTGCAAGTATCAGCATCCACCTTCTCTCAGGGTACAAAAGTTGACCTGGAACTCCGTAAGGTAAATCTAAAAGACGCACTAACGGTATTGGAGAAGAAAGGCAATATTCGTCTTCTTTATAGTGAAGATGACCTGGCCGGCAGTAAAAATGTAACGCTGGTAAAAGATCAGATCTCAGTTACCGACGCCCTCCGGATGCTGTTGAAAAACACGGCCCTTGAGTTTCAGTCTTTGGAAGATAACCTGGTTGTCATCAGGCTCAGGAACCCGCCGGGAGTGGACATTGTAGTCAGCGGACAGGTAACTGAAAATGCTGGTACCCCAGTACCCGGCGTAAGTATAAAGGTTAAGGGGGCCACCATCGGAACGACTACAGATGCTGCCGGTAAGTTTACCATCAAGGTACCTGACAATGCGACCCTTGTGTTTTCATATATGGGATATGACAGCCAGGAAATACCTGTGAACGGGCAAAAAGTAATCAACGTTAAAATGCTGGAAAACAGCCAGTCGCTCTCTGAGATCGTCGTGGTAGGTTATGGAACCCAGAAAAAAGCAGTGGTTTCGGGTGCAGTGGCTTCAGTAAAGGGTACAGAACTGGCCAAAACACCGACCGTCAACCTTTCCAATTCCCTGGCCGGGCGTTTACCCGGTGTGACCGCTGTTCAGGCGAGCGGAGAGCCCGGTTATGACGGATCAACGATCCGTATCCGGGGAGTTAACTCTTTAGGAAATAACAATGCGCTAATCGTAATCGATGGGGTGCCCAACAGAGCTGGCGGTCTGGAACGCTTAAACCCTAACGACATAGAAAGTGTTTCTGTATTAAAGGACGCTTCTGCAGCCATTTATGGTTCAAGGGCGGCAAATGGTGTGATCCTGATTACGACCAAACAAGGCAAATCCGGTAAACCCCAGCTTTCTTATGACTACGGTTATGGCTTGCAGCAGCCAACCCGGACACCAAAAATGTCCAGTTCCCCGCAATATGCCGAGATCTTAAATGAGCTCAATATATTCGGTGCAGATTTGCCTCAGGACCAGTGGAGTGCCGCATGGGCAGCTTTCAAGTCGACCGGTTCTTACACACGTACAGACAACAATACGACCATTACTGCAGCTTACAGTCCTGATGAAATGCGAAAGCTGAGAGATGGTTCAGATCCGCTAAGATACCCGAATACCGACTGGTTCAACACCACGCTAAAAGACTGGTCACCACAGCAACGCCACAACCTCCAGATCAACGGCGGTGCCGAAAACATCAAATACCTGATCTCGGCCGGTTACCTGGATCAGGATGGCTATTATAAAAAATCGGCCACCGGGTACCAGCAATATGACCTGCGTATCAATCTGGAAGCCAATATCAATAAATACATCACTGCGACACTAGGTGTGACCGGCAGAGAAGAAGTGCGAAATTTTCCTACAGTATCTGCCTCTGATGTATTCCGGATGGTCATGCGCGGTAAGCCAACAGAAATCGAAGTATGGCCCAATGGTCTGCCGGGACCTGATATCGAATTTGGCTATAATCCATACGTTACGACAACTGACCTTACTGGCTATAACCGCGATCGCAGGGATTACCTGCAGTCTACCGGTAAAGTAGAAGTGCGGCTGCCATGGGTAGAAGGACTTAAATTTACAGGTACGGCCTCAGTCGACAAGTTTTCAGGCCGTCAAAAGAACTGGCAAACGCCCTGGACACTTTACTATTGGGACAAACAGTCATTTGAAGCAGACGGAGTTACACCGAAGCTCACCGGTTCGGTGCGCTCAGACCGTAAAGACGCGAGTTTAACAGAAACTGCAGGAGCGCAACTGGCGGTTAACCTGACAGGTATGGTCAATTACGATAAAAAAATAGGCGAACACAACCTGGCCCTGATGGCTGGCGTAACCAGGGAAAAGGTCGACAATGATGGCTTCTCCGCTTTCAGAAGATATTTCATCTCTACTGCCCTGCAGGAATTGCTGGCCGGTAGTGATAAAGAACAGAATATCACTAATCCAGGCGATCCGAACAACCTTTACAAAAGAGCCCGTCTAAGTTATTTTGGAAGGGTAGGCTACAATTATAAAGAAAAATATCTTGCCGAATTTCTTTGGCGGGCCGATGGCTCCTATATCTTTCCTGAAGACAGGCGCTTTGGATTCTTTCCCGGAGTATCATTGGGATGGAGGTTGTCTGAAGAACCTTTCTTTAAAGATAACGTGAAGTTTGTTAGTAATTTAAAGCTGAGGGCTTCATGGGGGCAGATGGGTGCTGAAGCCTACTTTGGTGATGCGCTCCAGGAATACCAGTACCTGAGCACCATGGGTTTTGGAAATTATGTGATCAATGACCAGCAGACCCAAACCCTGGTAGAAAACAAAGTTCCCAACCTGGATTTCGGATGGGAGGTAGCCAACAACTCCAACGTAGGTTTGGACGCCTCATTCCTGGACAACAAGCTGAGTTTTGAATTTGACGCATTTTACAACAAACGTACCAAAATCCTGATCTCCAGAGGCAACTCTATCCCTGGAAGCTCAGGAATTACAGATAAGCTGCCACCGGTAAATCTCGGTAAAGTAAACAACAGAGGTTTTGAATTTAAGCTTGGGTATACTGACCAGGTAGGACAGCTCACTTACGGAGTTAGTGTAAATGGTGGTTATGCCAAGAACAAGATCGTATTTTGGGATGAGACAGCAGGAGCCCCTGAGTGGCAGCGCTCCACAGGCATGCCTACCGGAACCGAACTCGTCTACGAATACGATGGTGTATTCAGAGACCAGGCCGAAATTGAGGCCAATACCATTGACTACAGTGCATTCACCGGCAACCTCCTGCCGGGCGATATGAAATTTAAAGACAGGAACAACGATGACAAGATCAATGGCGATGACCAGATCCGCATGGACAGAACCAGCACTCCAACCTTTACAGGCGGGTTTAACCTGAACCTGGCTTACAAAGGCTTCGACTTTTCTGCGCTTGTTCAGGGTGCAACCGGCGGAATCCAGATTGTCGGGCTCACCGAGTCGGGTGATATCGGTAACTTCCTGGAATGGTCCTATAAAAACCGCTGGAGCATCGATAATCCAAGTAATGTAAATCCCCGATTGTCGAACCGGGGTAAGACTTATTATACCGATTTTAACAGCGCTGCGCGCAATACCTATTGGATGCGCAGCAACAATTACATCAGGCTTAAAAACGTTGAACTGGGCTATACCATTGCACCGGAATTGTCCAAAAAGATCGGCTTTAGTGCACTTCGTGTTTATGTCAACGGGCTGAACCTGGTTACGCTGGATAAGATCAAGATCTGGGATCCGGAATCCACCAACAGCAGTGCGCAATATTATCCTCAGGCGAGGGTGATCAATACCGGAATTAAGGCTACTTTTTAAGGTTGGACAGCATAAAAACATTTTATATGAAACTGATAAATAAAACTACATACATATTTACACTCGTATTTCTGGCCATGCTGGGTTCGGGATGTAAAAAGGATTTTCTGAACGTTGAACCGCCGACCAGTATCCCCGCTGAAGAAGTTTGGAAGGATCCTGCCTTGGTCTCGGCTTTCGTGACCGAGATCTACAATGGGTTGAGCGTAGGCGGCTTTGGCGAAGAGATGTTATCCTCTGTATCAGATGAGTCTCTTTTTACACATCCCACCAGAGGTATTGACCTGGTCAACTCCAGCAGTATCAACCCCACCACATCCGGCTGGGTCAGCGTTACCTGGAACTATGCCCCGATGTACAACCGCATCCGATCCTGCAACCTGACCATCGAGCACCTGACGGCTGCGGATAATGTCATTACTGATCCAAATACTAAGGATATGCTTTTGGGGCAGGCTTATTTTCTCAGGGCCTACTTTTATCAGCAATTGCTTCGCTTTTATGGCGGTGTGCCGCTGATCACCAAAAGTTATGCCCTTGACGAAGATTATACTGTAAAAAGAGGAACCTACGAAGAGTGCGTCAATTTTATCCTTAAAGATTGCGAGGAGTCGATCAAACTGCTCACAGGTAAAGCCATGCTAAAAGGACAAGCGACTTCATTGGCAGGCCTTGCACTAAAATCACGGTTATTACTTTACGCGGCCAGTGACTTACACGATCAGGCCAAATTTACGAGTAATATTAAGTATGAAGCTCCAGATGATAACCTGGCTGAAAAGTTGCCGATGCTCGTCTACACCAGCGGAAATCAGCAAGAGCGCTGGAAAGCTGCACAAGACGCGGCTAAAGCGGTAATGGATGCAGGGACTGGTTACAAACTAGGGCTGTCCGCTCCTGTTTCTGCTGCGGATGGCCGCGGCAATTACAAAAGCATCGCCATGGGCGGCGGGAGTAAAGCCCCCGGTATTGACGCCACCGCTGCTTCCGAGCTAATATTTGCCAGATACTTTATTGACCGGAGCGATCTGCGCTACGGCAGGGCCAATGGACCTAACGGTTATCACAACTGGGCCGGAAACACTCCGGTAGGTTTGCTCGTTGATGATTATGAAATGATTGACGGGACAAAATTCAACTGGACAAATCCCACGCAAAAGACCAATCCTTATCAAAACCGTGATCCACGCTTTTATGCGACGATCCTGTATGACGGTGCAGGCTGGAAGCCGCGTGATAAAGTATCGGGCGGCGTAGATCCAGCCAACCAAATTCAGACAGGCGAATACGATCTGATTGACAAAGGAGCTAAGATCCGCTTTAAAGGACTGGATACGCGTGGAAGTTCCATAGAAAACTGGAATGGCAGCTGGACTGGTTACTATACCCACAAGTTCATTGATCCGGACCCGGGTATCGTCGATGCTAACCAGCCCCAATTTGTGCCATGGCCATTTTTCAGGTATACCGAAGCCGTTTTCAACTACATAGAAGCAAGTATTGAGCTCGGACAATTCTCAGAAGCAGTACTTTGGCTCAACAGAATACGCTTCAGAGCTGGCATGCCGGCAGTCACCGGTAGTTCTAAAGAAGTCCTCACAGAAATTTACCGCCACGAACGCCGCATAGAAATGGCCTATGAAGAACAAAGATACCATGATACGCGCCGGTGGATGATCGCTCCGGCAACGCTTGGCAGAAAAGCAACCTATATCAAAGTTTCAGGAATGTTTAAACCGGGTAAGACCATGTCAGCACCTTATCACTACGATCCTGCGGTTTATGATTACACCTACACCCCAACTACAGAAACTGCCCAGGAAAACCGCAAATGGGATGACAAGATCTACTTCAGGCCATTTAGCCGCGATGAGATCAACAGAAACAATAAACTGGTACAAAATCCGGGTTATTAAATAAGAGAATCCTCCCTGTACCCCTCAATACCCCAATCCCCTGCTTAGAATTTCTATTCTATTGCAGGGGATCTTTTTTAGCCATGCACCTCAGATTTTGCAGCCTCCCAGCCAATCATGGCATTTTTACGGGGGCTGCTCCAATGGTACTGTCCAATCTCACCATTGGATCTGATCACCCGGTGGCAGGGAATGAGAAAAGCGACGGGGTTGTCCGCCACGGCAGAGCCTACCGCCCGTGACGCTTTAGGGCTATCAACTGATCCGGCCAGCTGCGAATAAGTAGTAAGGCCGCCCATAGGTACCTTCAATAGCGCTTCCCATACTTTAAGCTGAAAGGCAGTCCCTTTCAGGTGGAGTTTGATCTCAGTCAGTTTACTCCAGTCCTGGGTAAATATAAATATGGCATTTTGCTGGATGCGGTCCAGAAACCTTTTATACGTTGCATTTGGGAAACGTCTTTTCAATTCTTCAAAAGCCTCATCATCCCCCTCATCGACAAAAGCAATGTGACAAATCCCCTTGGCAGTAGAGGCCACTATTATTGTTCCAAAGGGACTCTCCGCAAAACTGTAATTGATGTGGAGCTCCTGCCCGCCATTTTTGTATTCACCGGGTGTCATACCCTCCACTTTGACAAAAAGATCGTGCAATCTGCTGGTGCCTGATAATCCTGTTTCATAAGCCACATCAAAAAGTGTGGACTGCTTTGCGTCCAGAATACCCTTTGCATGTTCTATGCTCAGGTATTGTAAAAATTGCTTTGGCGTCACCCCGGCCCAGTCCTTAAACATGCGCTGAAAATGAAAAGGACTCAGGTTCACATGTGCTGCCGTATTCTCTAAAGATGGCTGAAGCTTATAATTGTTTTTCAGGTATTCAATCGCCTTTTGGATCCTGATATAGTCAATCTCGTTTTGTGTTTCCATAATCTTAATATTTCAACAACAAATCTACTGTAAACCGCATCCCCTCAGAACCCGATTCTTGCTGAGTTGGGACGGCAGCTAAAGCCCGCTTACTCCACCGCTTACCACCAATTTCATCGCATCTGCCGCACTCATTTTCAAATCGGTTACCTTATCCTTTTTTACAATGCAGAGCTGTCCGGCAAACGAATAGGACAATGGAAAATATACCGCTACCTCATCGGGCAGGTCAATTCTTTTGAGATCGTTTTGTGTCAGGAAGCCAATCTTTTTCAGCCCGCCTTCGACTTCTACAAGAACAGGGTGGTTAAATTTCTTTTCATCGCCGACAAAAGCTTCTGTCAGGTCTTTGATAGAAGAATAAATGAATTTGAGTATGGGCAAACGGTCCAGCGTTCGCTGAAACCAATTGTACATGGGTTCTGTAACGAAGTTCGTCACAAAGATTCCGGCAACCAAAATAAGTGAAATGACCAGTACGAGGCCTAGCCCGGGGATATTCCTGCTGGCACCGGTATTGGGATCAACCCCGAGAATGTTGTTGATATTCAGCCAGCTGTCTACTGTAGTTACGGCACCAACGACGATGAAGATACTTAGCGCAATAGGAAGCACGATCAACAAGCCTTTGATGAGATATCTTAAAAATGCCCTGCCAATTCTGTTCATCCTGCAAACTTAGATAAATTTGCTGCCCTACGCAATTTTAAGACGAGCTACTCGTAAAAATAAACCCTTTTTACACGCTGGGATACATTGGTGAGGATCTCATATGGGATCGTATCTATTTGCCTGGCCAGCTGCGCAATCGTCAGTTCACCATTAAACACAATGACTTCGTCACCGGTCTTCACATTCAGGCCCGTTACATCGAGCATACACATATCCATACAGATCACGCCCACAGTGGGAGCCAGTACACCATTTACCAGCATTTTTCCTGTTCCATTGCCAAACTTGCGGTTGTACCCGTCAGCATAACCGATTTTTACAGTGGCGATTGTCCCGCCATCCGGCAAAAGGCCTTTTCGGCCATAGCCTACCGTTTCATTTGGCTTAATCTGCTTGAGCTGGGTCACTGTGGTTTTCAGCACAGCAACAGTCTGCAGTCCTTTGTTGCTGACTATCCCGCCGTCAAAACCATACAGGCCTATGCCGATCCGCACCATGTCCATCTGGGCATCAGGATGACGCGAAATGCCTGAAGTGTTGGAAATGTGCCTGATGAAAGCATAGCCCAGGTTGTTCTGGATCTGATCAGCTATTGTAGTAAACCGCTCCAGCTGATGGCGCGTAAAATCATCATGCTCAGGATCATCACTGGCCACCAGATGAGAGAAAACTGAAACGATCTTTACTTTATTTGACTCCTGCAATGTTTTCAAAAGATCTCCCAGATCAGGCTCTTCAAATCCCAGGCGGTGCATTCCGGTATCAATTTTAAGATGAACCGGGTAGTCAGCGGCATGTTCATTTAAAAATCCGGTAAAGCTTTTAAGTATATCAAGATTGTAAATCTCAGGTTCCAGCTGATGCCTGATGATCGCCTCAAAACCTGAAGGTTCCGGGCTCATCACCATTATCGGCATAGAAATGCCTGCTTTTCGCAGAGCGACACCCTCATCTGTGTAAGCTACTGCCAAATAATCTACCTTATGGTATTGCAGTAAATTCGCAATCTCAAAACTTCCGCTACCATAGGAGAAAGCTTTGACCATTGCCATCACCTTTACGCCGGGTTTTAGTTTACTGCGGTAAAATTGCAGGTTTCCTGACAAAGCATTGAGGTCAATCTCCAGAACAGTATCGTGAATTTTTTGAGAAATGAGCTTACTGATGCGTTCAAATTCAAACTTCCTGGCACCTTTGACCAGTATGGTCTCATTATTAAAATGTATAGCAGGGAAATTGTCTATAAAATCTTGTGTGCTTTCATAAAAAGAACTTTCCATTTCAAAACTCCCGGCAGACTGAGAAATGTGAGGACCAATACCGATCAGCCTGTTCAGGTTTTTTTGTTTGACCAGGGCCGCAATCTCAGTATACAGGTCCTGATCATTTTTGCCGGTCTCATAAAGGTCAGAAAGAATCAGTGTCTTTTTAGGATGCTGGTTTTGTAAGTTCAGGAAATCCAGCGCTATGGCCAGCGAGGAGGTATCGGCGCTGTAAGAATCATCGATCACTGAACACTGATTGATGCCGGTCTTCAGTTCCAGCCGCATCCCTACATGGGTCAGCTTTTCCAAACGCAGGTCAGCCTCATGAGGCGTATACCCAAGCGCCAGTAAGGTCGCCCAGCAGATGATGCCATTCTCCAGAGAAGCTCTGTCCCGAAAAGGGATCAGGCATTCTATTTCCTCCCCTTTGAAATTCGCCCGTACGTAATTTCTGCCTTCAATGGGTTCAATGAATAAAATACGGAGGTCTGCTTTCTGTTTCAGGCTCCATGAAAATTTAGTTTTTCCCGGCATTTCATTCGGGCTCAGCCCCTCTGTATATTCAGGCGAGTATATGAAGAGTCCGGCATCTTTAAACAGCTTTAATTTTTCGAGCAGTTTTTCTTTATGTGATGAAAAGCCCTCAGCATGTGCTTCCCCGATATTCGTCAGAATACCTATGCCGGGCCTGATGACGACTTCCAGACTTTCCATTTCACCGGCTTTTGATATTCCTGCTTCAAAGATGCCCATGTCGTGCTCATTCTCAATTTGCCATACAGAAAGCGGCACGCCGATTTGTGAATTGAAACTTTTTGGACTCCGGACGATGTTAAAATCGGCTGCCAGCAACTGGTATAACCATTCTTTTACAATCGTTTTTCCATTGCTGCCGGTTATGGCGATGACCTGCAGATCGTGCTGTTTGCGATTGGCAGCCGCCAGTGACTGCAGAGCCATGAGGACATCGCTCACAAGCAGTATATTTGCATCAGGAAATTGCTTCAAATATTTTTCATCGCTGATGACAAAATTCCTGATGCCATTGGTGTAGGCATCTTTAAGGTATTCATGGCCATCGCGTTTCGAATTCAGCGCAAAGAACAAAGATTCTTCAGGATCTATTATACTCCTGCTGTCGATGACCAGCTTGCTGATTTTAGCATTATTATCAGTGGAAAATGAATTGATGTTTAATAGCTCAGCAATCTGATTAATACTGTAAATGGCATGGCTCATGTTCCAAAAATAGTCAACTAAATCAGCATAACCAACGGGATATAATTTGTTAAGGTTTTGTTTTATCAATACTATATGACAACAAGGTACTAACAGGGTCTTAACAGGGTGATAACAGGGTCGTTGATATAATTATTATCTTATTACGACATAATAAAGATATGATACTTATATGATTGCGGTGAAACAAAGTCTTAACCTGCCTTTAACAAGTAGATAGGATAGCAATAAAGATAGGTTATAACCTGATTAAAACTGAATGTCGGTAAACCATTTCTTATAGATGGTCTGGTATACGCCATTTTCCCTGAGCAGAGTCAGCACCTCATTGAACTGATCTTTCAGCTGGACATCACCTTTGCGCATAGCTATGGCATACTGTGAATCTGTTTCAGGAAGAAACATACCCACTTTCAGTTTTTTGTTTTTCTGCAGAAAACCACCTGCTATCGGTGAATCGTCAATCAGCAGGTCTATTTTGCCTGCCTGAAGCTTTCTGTAAAGTTCCTTATTGGTTTCCGCGTGGACCATATTATTGCTGGGAAAGTTGACGTGTACATACTTTTCCGCCTCAGTAGCCTCCCGGATGCCTATAGTTTTATTCTTAAGGTCATTAATATTCCTCAGGCTATCTTCCTGGTTTACCACAGCACAAAGTCTGAAATGAAGATAAGGATTGGTGAACTCGAGAATATGGCGGCGGGAGGGCGTCACAGTAACCGCAGAACAGATCAGGTCGAGCTCACCTTTAAATAGCTTTTCAAGGATGGTTTGCCATAAAGAGACTTCATATTCGATCTCCAGATCTAAATGGTCAGTAATGGCTTTTAACAAATCGACTTCGAAACCCTCAAATTTCTCTGAATTGTAGTCAGAATGCATAGGAAACGGTGCTGCCGAATCCAATCCAACTTTTAGTACCTTTTTTTCAGCCATAAGGGTGGGGAGTCTGTTATTGGTTCTATTTCGAGCGAATTTACATCTTTTTAAGAATAATTTAACATTTATAGACCGAATTGGTTTGGATATGTTAAAAAAATAAGAGATTGTTGAATAATGGTCAGCTTAAGTGAAAGCTTTTTAGCGTATTTATAAGAATTTGTTTTTCATTTTCAATAAAATAACCGGATTTTAAAAGGCGTTTATGGTTTTTCTAAAAAATAATGTTAACATAAGGCGCAGCATTTTAGTATTATTGCAGATCGTGGAAGAACAAAAAAAACAGATCATTAAACTCAGCAGAAATGCTGCTTTAGCAAAAGCTGAACATTATTGTGCCTACCAGGAACGTTCGCAGCAAGAGGCCCGGGATAAGCTCTATGAGTGGGGGTTGTGGAAGGACGATGTAGAAGAACTTATTTCTGAATTGATCCAGACTAACTTTTTAAATGAGGAGCGGTTTGCGATGGCTTATGTCTCCGGAAAATTTAAGATTAAAAAATGGGGGAAGGTTAAAATAAAGCAGGGACTTAAAATAAAAAGGGTTCCTGATAAGATGATTGCAAATGTGCTGAAGACCATAGATGCCGATGAATATTTGAAGACCATCCTGGTTCTGGCTGAAAAAAAAATAGGATCAATTCATGAAAAAGATGCTTATAAGCGAAGGTATAAGCTGACCACTTACCTGATTGGCAGGGGTTTTGAAAATGATTTGATAGCGGATGTCTTGAAGTCCAATGACTTAGCGTAAGGGCTTCATTTTTATCAAAAATAACTTGACGTTATACTAAAAGTATTTATATTTGCAATCCCAAACGGAAACAAGGTTGTTTTGCAGCCCCTGCCCGTAAAAGGAGGTGCCCGGAGGGTGCTAAAATCGATGCGAAAGTAGCTCAGTTGGTAGAGCACGACCTTGCCAAGGTCGGGGTCGCGAGTTCGAATCTCGTCTTTCGCTCTAAATGCATTCATACCAGGAAGCATTTATAAAAAAATTAATCGTACTAAAGCTTTTTAGTAAAGATTATGCTCAGATGGTGGAACTGGTAGACACGCAGGACTTAAAATCCTGTGACCTTAAAAGTCGTGCGGGTTCGATTCCCGCTCTGAGTACTGAACGGGAAAGATGATTTGGCAATCGATCTTTCCCGTTTTTCTTTTGGCTTCTGATTTATATTTTATTTAACGGTATATTATTAAAACACTAAACAACTTGTAATAACATATTGCTATCTTAGTTAGGTGAAGATTATCAATATCATAGCCTATTTTAAAGAGCGATTTCCTCCAGTCCACATATTGCTATTTGCAATCGTTTTTTTTACTGCTTATTCTGTTGCTTCTTATTTTTCAATTCAACCTATTCATATCGGTATTAAAGAACTGACAGGTGTTATAGCTGCTATCTCTTTCTTTTTCAGACTGCGGGTATTTGATGAGGTAAAAGACCTGCAGATTGACAATATCAATCATCCCGGGCGGGTATTACAATCAGGACGCATTTCCTTAAAACAATTATTTATTATTTCTGCAATCCTTTCTGTATTTGAACTTCTATGGAGTTATTGGAACGGGCCTGCTACCATGATTTGCTGGTTGGTGGCATTGGGTTACAGTATACTGATGCGCTATGAATTTTTTGTCAGTTCCTTTTTAAAGCCCAGGTTATTTTTATATGCCTGTACCCATATGCTCATCATGCCGCTTATTATGTTGTGGGTATGGTCTGCCTATAATCAGAATCTGCTGCATCCCTCCTTATATTTTCTGGGTGCACTGAGCCTATTTGGCGGCTTTTGCTTTGAACTTGCCCGCAAGATCCACGCGCCGGATGCCGAAAGATCAACAGTCGATTCTTACTCTCAGTCAATAGGTTATAAAAGGTCGATTGTTTGTGTACTCTTATTTTTACTTGGAGGTGTTTTTGTGCAATATTATTTACTCCACAGTATCCAATCACACTTTTGGGCCTACCTGACCATCTGCTTATTATATCTGCTTACGTGCCTGTTGTATGCCGCAATGGTCAAACATCCGCAGGAAAAAAAGCTCCGGCTGGCCGAATTATTTGTGTCTTTGTTTATGCTGGTCAGTTACTTGTCTATTATTATAGAAACGCAATTAAGACTATGATCCTTTATCCGGTAAAAAAAAAAAACGGGGCAACTATCGGTGGTAAGGCCGAAGGTCTGATTAAACTGGTTGAAGCAGGCATCAACGTACCTGATTTTCTCATACTACCCGCTGAAAATTTTACTTCCCTTATTCAACAACCTTCTATAGGAGCTGCCGATATCAAAGAGAGGCTGCTTCAATTTGCACTTACTGATGAAGATCAAAAACAATTGACAAAAATACTGGCTGGCTGGGGCTTTCCACATCAAAGCGTGATTGTGCGTTCATCTATTGTTGATGAAGACGGGTCGCAGAATGCTTTTGCCGGTATTATGAGTTCTTATTCTAATCTCAGGAACATTAAAGATGTTCATCAATCCATAGCACAGTGCGCCGCAAGTGCCTACTCTTCAGAAGCGATTGCCTACCGGGCGCACCGGTCACTATCCAGTGCAGCCCAGCCTGCCGTAATTGTACAGAAACAGCTGAATGCCGATTCAAGCGGCGTGGTTTTTTCGACCTACCCACAATATCCCGAAGAAATGGCAGTACATGCGGTATGGGGTTTAGGGGAGGGCCTTGTAGACGGAAAATTGGATGCTGATGAATTTTATCTATTAAAAAAAGACGGCTCCATCACTCATCAAACAATAGCATTTAAAGACAAGCAATTTAAGCCTGACCCGCAGAAAGGCAGCCAGTTAATGGATATTGATCGTACCAAACAAAACACTCCCTGCATTACTCAGACACAGTTACAGAGCTTGTTTGCTATTTCAAAGCGCCTGGAAAAAAGGAACGGCCACCCACAGGATATAGAATTTGTGATTACGGACAATGAACTGTACTTTGTTCAGTCACGCCATATTACCCAAACTATTCCCCAAGTTATCGTATATGATAATTCAAATATACAGGAGAGTTATTGCGGTGTTACCACACCTTTAACTTTTAGCTTCGCCCAAAGAGTGTATACCACAGTGTACCAGCAAACCATGATATTACTTTCTGTGCCGGAAAAGGTTGCCGAAACCTACCGGCCCGTACTGGATAATCTGCTGGGCCTGGTAAAGGGCCGTATCTATTATAACATCAATAACTGGTACCGGGGCCTGCAGGTCCTGCCTTCTTTTAAACAGAATAAGGAGGATATGGAACGTATGATGGGCCTGGAAGATCCCGTTGATTTTATAAGCGATACCAAAAAGTCATTTACCGAAAAGCTAAAATTAATGCCCACCCTTTTGTCCAGTATGTCAAGGCTGCTGCTTGCCTTTAGGAAACTGGACAAGGACGTGGCCACCTTTCACAGTCATTTTAGCACTTATTACGAACATTTTTATCAATCATTACCTACGTGGACTAACGGTTCACAAATAGTGGAACAAATAAGGGCGTTAGATGAGGCATTGCTCAAAAACTGGACTACTCCTATTGTCAATGATTTTTATGTCATGATGATGAATGGAAAAGTGAGACGAAAACTAATTAAAGCCGGAATCAGGGAGCCAGAAGAGTTTTTAAGTATGTATTTAGCCGGCAATCAGCAAATTGAAAGTGCGCAGCCTGCTGTGGTTATGCAAAAAATTGCCCTTGAGGCGATGCTGCTGCCCGAATTAAAAGCGCTGATTATTAAATTGCCATCGGGTGTGCATGAGCTGATTAAAATACAGTTTCCGGACTTTTACACCACCGTAAACAGCTTTATACATACCTATGGGGACAGGACCGTAGGTGAATTAAAACTGGAGACGGTTACCATGCGGCTATCGCCCCGTATCTTTTACAGTTATCTGCGCAACTACCTCACTACAGAAAACACATTTCAAACATCGGCTTTATCGCACCTGCATGAATCTGCCCGGAAAAAATTGGACAGCATGTTGCAAAAGCGATCCTATCTTTTTAAACGGGGTCTTTACAGTAGTTTACATAAGCTCCGGAAAGGGATACAGTACCGGGAAGGAATGCGCCTGGAAAGGACCCGTCTGTTTGGAATGTACCGTGCACTTTATCTAAAAGCCGGCGATCTGCTTGTGCGAGCAAATGCCTTACCATTACCGGAAGATATTTTTTACCTCACAGAACCGGAGATCTGGGATTTGCTCCTCAATAAAACGACTCTTCAGAAAGCGACTGCCATAGCTGAGCGAAAGGAAACATTTGATGGCTACAAGCGCGAGGAGGTATCTGCCCGTGTCATTGTTCCGGCTCCCCGGGAAAAGCTGGTTGAGGTCAGCAATAATGATCCATATATTTTGCAGGGAACCGGCTGCGTGCCGGGAGAGGTCACCGCAGAAGTCATGATTATCAGAGGGCCTGAAGATGACCTGGATGTGAGCGGAAAAATTGTCTGTGCCTTACGTACTGACCCAGGCTGGGTGGCGCTTTTTCCGACATGTAAGGCGGTGCTTATAGAAAAGGGCTCTGCTCTTTCTCATTCCGTTATCCTGCTTCGCGAATTTGGTATCCCCGCAATTATCAATATCCCTGGTTTAACCAATAAACTAAAAAGCGGACAGCGTGTCAGCATGAACGGAACATCCGGCGTGATAAAAATAATTAAAGATGAGCCCAATTGACCGTATTGTTTATCAGGGGACTATCCCGGATAGCTTTTTTAAGATCCCGGAAAAAATTTATGAAAAATCACCGGTAAAACCGACGGAAGAGCCTGAAGCCATTAGGTCGTTTTTTGCGATGGAGGCTATTCAGCATGATATTATCCTGTATACTGATCATGAACACTTCAGACTAGCAGGTATATTTCCAAAGGCGGAGCCGGCAGCTTATTTCGGTTTTTGGGAAAGTGTGGCTGATAGCGAATTGCATGAGCAGGCATTCCGTTTATTAGAGAATGATGCCAGGGAAAAAGGTAGAGTCAACCTGACAGGGCCAATCAATTTCAGTACATTTCAAGCTAATCGCCTGCGCGTAGGCGATTCACCAAGCTGGGGAATGTTTGACAAAGAACCGGTTAATCCGGTGTATTATCCTGATCTCTTATCGGCCATTGGTTTCCAGGAGAAACTAACATATGAAACCCGCCTGATCAGCAGAAAAAACCTGCCGGCTCTTTTTGCCAATAAAAATGAATTTGTGAAGGCAATCAGTCAAATACCCTTTGATTTCATTACTTTAAACCTGGAGAACTGGAAATTATACGAACATGATATATTTCAATTGATGCACATTATTTTTAAGGAAAACCCCTTTTATAAGGCAATTTCCTATAAGCAGTTTCAAATAATCTATAGTCATCGGTTCGCTGAAAAATTATGCCCCCACAGTTCCGTGCTCATCAGAGATCAGGCATCTGGTCAACTGGTTGCCATCTGTATGTGCCAGCCAAATTATCATGCTTTATATCCCTCGGTAAAGGAACCTGATTTTGCCAGGGATTTTGAAAAATTAAATCACAAAACCTTAATGGCCAAAACATTTGGTGTACATCCCGATTTCCGGAGACAGGGATTATTGAATTATATGGGCGCCTATGGCATGCTTACGCTTATAGATGGCATTTATGAAGATGTTTTGCTCTGTCTGATGCGCTCAGATAATTATTCAGCTCATTTTTCAAACAATATTCCTTATGAATCTGCAAAATATGCCTTGTACGAGAAAATACTTAGTTAATGCTCTGGCCACCTTATTATCCAACACATCTAATCTGTCAGGTTAACCGTTTTTTCGGGTACAAACTGTAATTGAATGATATTTTTGAAGTAGAAACTGCTTTTGGAAGATAAGGGCCGCTTTTTGACTGCTATACGCCCGTTACTATTGCCCCGGCCTTCACCCTGGCTATTCAACAGATTCCAGAAAACGACCCGAAGATTACGGTCCGGTTCCTCGATCAGCGCCCTGCAAATGTGACCGAACTCTTCCTGACTGATGTATTCAAATATATTGGAAAGTGCGGCTTTGGTTATCGAGCTACCGTATTTAGACAGCAGATGTTCCATGGCTTCCCCTTCAACAACCTGCATTTTACCAAGCTGTTGTCTTAAAAATGCATAATTTCTCCTGCGGTAACAGGGAGGCAGTACATCGGCGGGTAGATTTCGGAGGCCAAAAAAGAAAAAGCGAAAATGGAAATTAGCGCTTAATAAGGCAGAACTGACTTGTTTTAAAAGGCGATCGTAAAAAGCCGGTCCGATAGGGTCCGAAGCATATTTCAGTAAATTTGAATCACGTCCCCGTTGTAAATTTTCTTCGCTATAATATGCGATGAACGCAGGTTTAAAATCACTGTTATCCAGATGCGCTTTAAAGAAGGCATATTGTGCCTTAATGTTATCAAACCGAATGAGTTGCTGAAGCTTATCCTGTATATCCTGATCAAGGGTATCATAAAACGACGTAATATAACTTTCGAGCTTTCCCGAAGTCAGCAGACCACCGGGATGTTCGTCAAAAAATGCCGACCAAAAGGATTGTTCACCTGATGCCAGCGTTTTCATTAATGTATTCCAGGCATCATTAACCGCTGTTTTACCGGCAAAGCCCAACAAGGCATAAAACACTTCATAATCATGATTCAGTACAATATGTTTTTTTAACAGCAGTAGTTTGTTTTGAAATGGATTCAGGTCGATAGCTGTTACGCTGGCCGGATTCCTGAGCAGTGCATTTAAAACATTGCAGCCTGCCGAAGTAATAACCAACAAATGATCAGTTTGATCTATCTCGAGCGCTTCGTACAGAGAATGACTGTCTTCCCATACAAGGGAATAACGAATGAGATCCAGGTTGAGCTGCGTAAATTCTGACTTCATTTATTTCAGTTTATGGTATAGCACTTTGGAATGATGTCTGTTGTCTACCGGTATTTGAGCCACCAACTCGATGCTTTTGATAATTCCGGGTGAAAAATGAGCAGACAGTATTTGTTGTACTTCCTCCTTCCCAAGCTGGCCCTGTACCAGGATTTTGAAGCCATCACTGTCACTTATTGCAGCAGCTTGCTGCACTCCGGGCTGTAGTACCAGCAAGTGCTCTATCTGGAAATGTTGTATACCCTGATGTGGTTTTTCGTTACCTATCCTGGCTGTCAGGTAAAGCTGGCCATCAGGTGTCAGGTAGCCTATATCGCCTGTATTCAGCCAGCCTCCTTCTTTAGTTGTGGCTACGTGCTTCCCCTTTACTTCGATCTCACCTGCATTAAATGATCCGCTGGATGTATGTATTACGACTGGCCTGCTGATCCTAAATTCCAGTTCTTTACAGGGGATGCCTACCGCATAACCATTCAATGGATCTTCTGGCAAAGTATCCACTTGCCTTATAGCGATTGGTTCGGCCTCTGATGAGCCATAAATGATATAAAACGCTGCATGGGGAAAATAAGGTCTTAAAGCGTGTACCAGATCCAAGGGGACTGGTGAACCACCAATAACCACTGTTTTCACTGATGCAAACGACCGTATGCTGCCTTTTAAAAAATTGATAAGGCTTTTTAAATAAAATACATTGCCGCTCAGACGTGCAACTTGTTGAGATTCCAATTGTGCTATTACCCTGGCTGGGTCTAAACTGACCATTTGGAATCCTGGTATATCTGGTAAAATACTAACCAAACCGGAGGCCAGATTATGCAGGATAACATTAGGAAATAAAGGAAAATCACGGCTTCCTTTGTCAGCAGGGAATAGTTTTTTGATGAGCAAATGCTGAGCGGAAAATACCTGGTGACTCCGAAAAATCCCCTTCGGTTCTCCGGTGGTTCCCGAACTATAGGTAATCAGTGCGGGTTGATCAGGTGGCACCTGTTCTGGCTGCCATGTCATAGATCTTTTGACTGTATGATTGACATACAAGTATTTGAGCCCAATCAGCTTCAGGATTAAGTGTAATAGTACTCCTGGTTTTTTGGCCGCGATAATAACTTTAATATGTTGTTTTTTAATAGTTGACAGGAGTACTTTTATACCGGCTTTTGCCGGAGGAATAACAGGAACGGCTCCTATGCTTTGTATAGCCAATAGGGCGTTAATAGAATCAACACTAGCCGGAATTGCCAGCAAAACAGGAGCACCAGGCGCTGCATGTAGTTGCAATAAATGGCGAAAATTAGATATATGCTGTAGTAAATTTCTGTTAGAAAGGCCTCTGCTACCATCCAGACCCGGCCAAAAGATTAGCTCATTATCTTGTGATTCGTTAAGTGTAGCATGTATGTAATTATAAAAATTAACCACTGGATGATTTAGGTTTTAATAAATTTATGGACCTTGTGCCTACATTCAGCAGGCTTACGATATTAATGCAGAATAGGGTATGTTCCGCCAAATACTTACTATGATAGCACCAACATCAGTAAGGCTAACAGATTCATTCCAGGGAACAAGCATTAAAATAGTTAAAAAATTTAAGCATTTTGGTAAAGATTCTTTCAGTGCATGGGTCAACGGAAGAGCGGTATGATCCAACAGATCCTTTACAGAACTCAGGGGACAAAGGTATAACCCTGCAACTTCGTTATCTTTAAAATTGATGGAGCCAATTGATTTACTATCTATTTCAGCTATATATAAATCTCTTCGTTCACAATTATATAAATTTATCTCGGGTTTAATATCTTCTATCATATAGCTATTTATATGATAAAAATTTGAATTTAGCAGGTGACCTATTTGAATGCCCAATTCTTCTTCCATCTCTTTCAATACCGTAGTATGAGAAGATTCATTTCCAATAACATGTCCCCCCACAGACATATCTAAATGGCCCGGATATTCAAACTTTGTAAAAGATCTTACCTGCAAAATAAAAACCGGGTCATTAACATCATTCCTGCTATAGAGTAATAAATGAACCGCTTTATGTTTCAAGCCTAATAAGTGAAAAATCCATCTTGGGGCCTCAATATTTAAACTTTCACCATCTTTATCGACCATCAGTAATGGTTCGGCTCCATCATTAAGCCCTAAAATATTTTTAAATGGTGAGATTTCGGTTACTATCTTATCAATTTCATCTTGCTTTAATTCCTTATTATAAAGCTCCCTTCTAAGTTCCTTAACTCTTTCCATCAAAAAAAACTCATTCATAATTCGCTTTAATATATAATACCCTAATGTATATATTATTAATAAAATGTATATATAATTAATAATATATATTGTATTCGCCAATCACATCCTGTTAACCTGTTAATTATTATAGTGCTCATGGCTGTTTTTTGTTGCTAAATTTCATCTTAAAATATTTTCTATAAATACTTTGCAATTCAAAGTACTTATATGTAGCTTTGAATTGCAAAGTGCTTTTTATAAATATATTTAATAATATAAACCAATTGTTATGACACAAGATGAAATACTCAGCCATCTGAATGACCCGGGGAAACTTGAAAAGATGTATCGGTCTGATAAAGTAAATTTTAAACGGATTTTCCGTGCACTGTATCCGGAGCTCAAAAGCAATAGCCTTGCTGATTTCTGGAATGAAAGACTGAATTACGAAAGTGATGAGATCAACTGGGGTACGGGCAGGGAATTATTATTAGTCATAATTGCTTCACTCGCGGCAGGCCTTATCGCTAAACTGCCGGCGATTTTATCTATAAACGAAGAATTTTTTTATACCAGGAACATTGGTTTTATCGTTTTCCCGATTTTAACGGTTTATTTTTCCTGGAAAAACAAATTATCAGCCGGTAAAATTGCTTTTATTGCTGGTTTAACCCTTGCGGGATTGATTTTTATCAATTCCTTTCCTGATATTAAAACCAGCGATACCCTCACTTTGTCCTGTATTCACCTGGCGTTATTTTTATGGTCGGTACTGGGCTTTGCTTTTGTAGCCGGGTATAGAAACAGCGAGGAAAAACGGCTTAACTTTTTGAAGTACAATGGCGATCTGGTGGTTATGGCAGCCCTTATCCTGATAGCAGGTGGAATCATGAGCGCTATAACCGTCGGGCTTTTCTCGCTGATCGGTTTTAATATTGAAGAGTTTTATTTCAAAAATATTGGAATATTGGGGCTTGCCGCCGTACCGGTTGTGGGCACTTATCTTACCCAAACCAATCCACAACTGGTAGGTAAGGTTTCTCCTGTAATTGCTAAACTATTCAGTCCGCTGGTTCTGGTGATGCTGGTAGTTTACCTTACAGCAATAGTTTATTCCGGTAAAGATCCTTATAACGACCGTGAATTCTTAATGATGTTCAATGCTTTATTGATCGGTGTTATGGCCATTATCTTCTTTTCCGTTGCCGAAACATCTAAGACAACTAAAAGTAATGCGGAAGTCTGGGTGCTCTTTCTACTGTCCGCGGTGACTATAATAGTTAATGGAGTTGCGCTTTCTGCGATTTTGTTCCGGATTTCAGAATGGGGGTTTACACCAAACAGGGCTGCTGTTCTTGGGGGTAATGTCTTGATCCTGATAAATCTGCTGTTGATCACCGTGCAGCTTTTTAGGGTGCTTTCAAAAAAGACCGATTTAAGTGGGGTAGGGAAAGCCATTGCCTTTTACCTGCCCGTTTACTTTTTATGGACAATTATTGTGACTTTTATATTTCCGCTGATATTTGGGTTTAAATAAAGAAGCAGAATTTCTAAGGAACAAGATTTTTAATTGTCATAAAATGAGAGGAACCGGGTTAAGGCATTAGTTTTCTTTTTAAAAAATCGGCTGTGGCCGCACTTACTTTAACCGCATTTGAATATTTCATCCAGTGATGTGTGTCATCAGGAATGGAAAGGTATTCAAATTCAAATTTCTTGTCTTCAAAACGCCTGGCCAGATCCACGCTCTGACTAAAATTGACATTGCGGTCGTCGTCCGCATGGATGATCAGCGTGGGAGAGGTCCAGGTGTTTACATAAGTGACCGGAGAAGATTCAATTGCTTTTTTTTCAGCCAGTGCTGCATCCGGAGCTTCCGGTCTGTTGTCGGCGACGGAACTGCTAAAACGGTTATTTACTCCATGGATGTCTACTCCGGCAGCAAATAGGCGGGAATCTTTACCCAGTGCAAGGGCTACTAAAAAACCACCGTAAGAGCCACCGTAGATTCCGATGCGACCAGCATCTATGCCAGGCTGTATAGCCAGCCATTCGCCTGCAGCTTTGACATCGAGGTATTCGGATGCGCCCTGCGCGCCGGCATTTTGCGGTTTATGAAAATCGTAACCATAGCCTGTCCCCAGTCTGTAATTTACAGAGAGAACGGTAAAACCGATACTGCACAGGTATTGATTTAATGCATAATCTATCGAATAGTAGTCCATATGGTGCCAGCCTAAAAGCATTTGCCGCTGCGGACCTCCGTGAACATAAACTATGGCAGGTCTTTTAACTGATGCTGATGTCTTCTTTAAGGGTGTAAAAAGCTGCCCATACACCAGATTCCCGTCTGCTGCCCTGAATGTAACCTGTGCCGGGGTCACCAGTTGTTTTGACGGGAAATCAGCAGGTATCATCGTTTCGCCGATTAAATGGAAATCTTTGTTCTTGTCTTTCAAAAAAGCAGGCAGCAGGGGCCTTTGGGCGGTTCCGCTCAGGAACAGAACGGTCGAAGAGTTTCCACTTATCACTGGATAAGTTTCCATTCCTGTCCCAAAAGTAAGCGCAGTCATACCGGCTTTGGCAATGGACACTTTATAGATATGCCGGCGGTCTATATCGGTTTTTTCTTTGCCGGTATTGGCACTGAACAGCAACGATTTTTTATCATTACTCAGCCTGACGTGCTCTATAGCATAATTACCAGGAGTCAGTAATGTCTTTTGCATGCCATCCGGGTTCATGCTGTACAAGTGCGGCCAGCCATCCTCATAGGAGGAGAAAACAATTTTGTGATCGGCCCACATTAAATTTGTGCCGCCATCCATTGATGGTAAAGAGCCTCTTAATGTCTCGGGTGCCTTCCAGATCTGAATTCCGGTTTCAGCCGTAATATCGGCCTTCCATATTGCCCATGGCTGATGCTTCCTTGATAAAATAGAATCAGGGGCACCACCGGTACCGGGAGTCCGGACGAAGACCAGCTCTTTTCCGTCCGGGGACCAGCGCGGTGAATTGTCTTTGGATAAAGCGGGCATGATCCATTGAACCGGTGTTTCCTGATTGCTGTATATGCCTATAAAAGAATGATCTGACCTCAGGGACACAAAGGCAAGTTTGGTGCCGTCAGGTGACCAGGTGATGCTGCTGTTTATTCCTTTGGCGTAAAATAGCTGCTTCGCAGGTGAGGCACCATTGATGGGCGAGGTCATGACCTGCCCATTTTTTATAAAGGTGATGTGTTCATTGTCCGGGTTGATTACGGGATTGTCTCCTTCGGCCAGTTCATTTACCTTTCCACCGGAAAATGGTACAGAGCAAACCAGTACTTTTGGAAGAACAGGGGCCGATGCCGCATTAACGGGAACTGTGCCCTCTCTTGATCCATGATCTCCTCCTCTGACGAATACGATCCATTTTCCGTCATCTGAAATGGATAAACCGGTAATTTCCTGCGCATCATCGAGGTCATAGGCGGTTACTTTATTGGGCATATAGTCTGGTCCTGTTGCTGTATAAATATTTCGTCTGCCTTCCTGATTTACCGCCCATGCTATCTTGTCTTCCTGCCTGGATGCGGTGAGTTCTGAGGGGAAAGGATAACTCAGGACAGATTTAAGACTAAAGGACTGTGAAAAACCAATATTTGTTATCGCTGTTAAAGAAATTAGAAGGAGTATTTTTCTCATTGCAATTGTTTTCGTTCATTTGAAGGAATAATTTATAAAAAAAAGCCCTGACTTATAGTTGTCAGGGCTTTTTAGGGGTATTTTTTATAAAATTGTTACTGGTCCCACCAAAGTTTTGTTGTTCTCGGGACTTCAGCAGGGACGTTTGCGCCGTTTTTGCTTCTTTCACCTGTTGGATAATCCAGACGGCGAATGTAATCGGGCAGTATCTTATTTGACGGTAATGAGAAATTTCTATAAGCATAGTCGTGGCGGCGCGCATCATTCCAGGCTTCAGGGTTTAAGTAAGTGGCGACGTACTTCTCTTTGAAGATCAGGTCTTTGGTAAGACTTGCAGCACCTACAGCGGCTGCGGCCATATAGGTTATCCTTTCCGGATCATCTGATGCAACTTTTAGTTTGTCCATATTGGCATTGACGCCTGCCAGATAAGCTGCATATGCTCTTGGCTTGTCAATGGCAAATGCCGCCTCTGCTTCAATAAATTTAAGCTCAGCGTAAGTAACCAGTAAAAGAGGTGATACATCTGAGGTCCATGGAGAGCTTACGGCGATGTAATTTTCATCTTTTACGGTATTGTTATTGGGTGGATTAGACCTGTTGCCGGATCCATTTACAGTTCCAATCCATTTTGCGTAGTTTGGCATGTTCGGGACCGTTGTCGGGTCGGTGATCTTCCTGATCCTTGGATCAAAAACACCATACGATGCACCGTTAAGATGATCTACCAGTTGTTCTGAAAGCCATCCACCCAGTGATAAGGCTGCATTGTCCCTTGCTACCTGTGCCCAGCTATTGTACAATACAAAAGTGGCCATGCCGGCATCCTGATCATTGGACGTGTAGGATTTAGATACGGCATCTAAAACTGCGGCCGCATCAAAGCTGGCTGTTTTACTTACTTTGATCAGTAACCTTGCTTTCAATGCATAGGCGGTACGCAGCCATTTCTCTCTGGCGGTGAGACCTGGAGTAGAAATTGATTTTGTACCATAGATCATATCGCTCCCCGGAACAAGCTTAAGCGATGCAGGAGCATCTGATTTGGTCAATTCAACGATGGCTTCGTCAATTAAAGCCATAGCAGCTTTGTAAATATCCTGTTCGCTGTCATACTTTGGAGTGAAATTCTTCGTATTGAAAGCTTCTGAAAAAGGCCCTGCTCCCCAAAGATCATTCATCAGTGTCAGATTGTAGGCAATTAATACATCGGCTACTCCCTTATATTCACTGGCGCTTTGTGCAACGGCCAGCTTTTTAAGCTCATTTGCATCAGCCATGGCGAAATAGAGCGCGTCCCATTGTGTAGTAAAGTTGATATTCTGGTAAGTGTCACTGGCGGCACTGGCACTCGGATTTGCTGTATATTGCACATAAGGATTGGTGATGCTGGCGATGGTATAGCTGTTCAGTCCGGCCTTGGTAGTGGATGTTGCCAGCAGAGCGCTCATAGGGGGGATGGTAACCAGATTTGGATTATTGGTCAGTTCATCAAAATAACTCTTACTGCAGCCTGTCAACAGCGTGAGAACAGATATTGCTGCGATTAGTGTATGTTTATATAATTTTTGCATGATCTCTTCGATTAAAATCCAACATTAAGGGTGAATAAAAAGGAACGGGCAGAAGGATAAGTAAAGCCCGCGGCTCCGTCCACGTTGCTGCCGCTGTCGGCAGATACAGATTCAGGATCCAGCCCATAGTATTTGGTCCAAAGCCATAAATTATTACCCGTTACGGAAACTGCAACATTTCTGATGGAATTTTTTGGCAGCCAGTTGGTTGGCAGTCTATAGGACAGGCTTGCAGAACGTAACCTCACCCATGATGCATCCTGCACAAATGGCTCTGACAATACCCTGTGGTACAAACGGTAATAACCTTCCCCGTAGTTTACCCCATCAGGGCCTGTAGTTTGTCCTAACCAAACTGATTTGGTATTGGGGGTCCCGTCCGCCAGCACGCCCTCAAAGACTTTGAAATCTCTGCGGTCCCGGGTATAGTCTGCAATCCCAAAAGCGGAATTGAAGTTTTCAAGTCTGTTGAATTTTTCAAAACCCACTCTGGCATCGAACAAGGTCGAAAGACTAATGTTTTTATAGCTGAAAGTATTAGAAAACCCAGCGATCCAGTCAGGCTGCGTATTGCCCAAAAGCTTTTGCTTGGTACTGGAATTGGTCGGGAAACCGTTTGCCCCGATAATTATCGGTCTGGATTCATCAGTAAACACCGGATCTTCAGTATCAGTTCCATAATACCTTAGGTAATACGATCCATAAATGTTGCCATATGGTTGTCCGGGGAGTAATTTCATGGTAATCGGAGAGTTGCCGTAACCACCTGTTGGTGCACTTTCTCCGTAGACAATTTCTGTCAGACCTTTATTTAGTTTAAGCACCTTATTCCGGTTGGCGGAAAAATTTAAGCTGGACTCCCATTTAAAATTCTGTGTTTTAACCGGTATGCCGTTCAATACAAGTTCTAATCCCTTATTTCTAATGTCTCCTACATTGATGAAGGCTGTTCCGTAACCTGTGGCAGAACTTATTTGCACCCTGGTGATCTGATCTTTACCCAGTGAATAGTAGTAGGTCGCATCAAAACTTAAGCGATTGTTCAGAAAAGCCATTTCCAGACCAGCTTCATAAGTGTTGGTAAATTCAGGTTTTAAGTCCGGGTCGCCAAGTGTGGAATTCAGGGTTACACCGCCCATTCCCGGAGGAAGGCTCAGGTAGTTTGCAAAGCCGTTTACCGAGGAATACGGCGGTGCATCTTTTCCGATCCGGGCATAAGATAACCTTAGTTTACTTTGATTAATAAACGATGGCAGTTTGAACTGATCGGAGAATACATAACTCAAACTTGCGGAAGGATAGAAGAAAGATCTTTTATCAGGGGCAAGGGAAGATGTAATGTCATTTCTGCCGGTAACAGATAGAAACAGCAGGTTCTTGTAGTCAAATGTTGCTTCCCCAAAATAACCATTGGAACGATAGTCGGTAATGTTTTGAGTAGGGGTAAGTACTTTTGCATTGGTCAGCCTGAAATCGTTGTATACTCCCAGTATGCTGCCCAAAACACCCTGGTCTTTTAAATGCCTGTCGTAAACTTCAAAACCCAGACGCAGGGTGGCTTTCAGGTCTTTTGCGAGTTCGGTAGACAATTGGGTCATCAATGTTGAATTGATTGCTCTGTAGGCTGAATTGTATTCTCCAACAAAACCATCTGCATTGTCATAAGAGTTTTCGCCTGGTAAATTGAGTTTGCCGGGCGCGGTCCGGAAACGGTTATCTGTATAATTATCTACTCCAATACGATAACTGAAATTCAGCCAGGTAAGCGGGTTGTATTCTACATTAAAACCTCCGATTAAGCGGTTTACCTTGTCTTTTAAACGGTTGGTCGCCGCTCCATAGATGGGGTTGTTGGTTCCCCGCCATACCTGCGTGCCATCGGGGTTAATGTAATCCTTTACATCCCATCGTCCTGAGTAATAGGTTAAACTTTCACCAAAACGGTCAGCGTCGTAACGGTATCCGCCCGAATTCGTAAAACTGATGTTTACACCCGCTTTGATTTTAGAACTGACAGTTATATCTGTATTTATCCTTGCAGACAGATTTTTATAATCTGTAAAAGGTAGCATACCGTCCTGCTGTAAGGCGGAAAGAGAAGAAAATACTTTTACCGCATCGGTTCCGCCTGTAATGTTGACGGAATTTCTGAACTGGTTGCCTGTTTCAAACGCCCGGTCGTAGTTATTGTAGAGGAAATCGGGGTGCGTTGGGTCAATAGCCTTAGCTTCTGCGATCGTCGGTCCCCAGGCAGGGCCCAGTCCAATGGGTGTATAGACACCCAGGATACCCGCGGTGTATTCTTGCTGGATCTCGGGAGTCTTATTGATGTTGTCTATGCCGTATGAGCTGCTGAAGCCTACACGAACACCATTTCCAGTTCCTTTTTTCGTAGTGATCACTACCACTCCATTGGCCCCTCGCAAGCCGTAAAGGGCGGTAGCTGCACCTCCTTTAAGGATGTTTATGGTTTCAATATCATCAGGGTTGATGTCTGATATCCTGTTGCCTACAGACCTTACATTCTGGCTTTGAGTTGACGCACTGTTTCCGGATCCGGCGCCCTGAATGGAAGTCGAATTGTCTACCTGTACGCCATCTATCACATAAAGCGGATCACCGGATATGCTGGCATCTATCGAATTTACACCCCTGATTCGGATATTGGCTCCCTGTCCGGGGCCGCCTCCCACACTGGTAATGGTAGCACCGGCGATTTTACCCTGCAGGGCGTTGATCACATTGGGCTGATGGTTAAAATTCAGGTCTTCGGACTTAACCCCCTGGGCAGCATAGCCCAGCGATTTCTTCTGCCGTGTAATACCCATCGCAGTAGATACTACCACTTCCTCAAGCTGTTTGCTGTCTGCGGTGAGTGTTATGTTAATAGAAGACTGGTTACCGATGCCGATTTCCCTGGTTAAATATCCGATTGAGCTGATCACAAGCGTCTGGTTGCTGCCGGATACCTGGATTTTAAAATTTCCGGAGGCGTCGGTGGTAGTGCCGTTTGAAGTTCCTTTAAGTTGAATGCTGACTCCTGGCAGAGGAGTGCCGTCGTCGGCAGCAGTAATTTTTCCATTAATGGTCTTTACCTGAGCTTGTAAAGTGAGGTTTGCCAGTAAAAAAAATGGAAGAAAAAGGAGAGTAAGGGTTTTTCTCATAGTTTACGGGAATTTAGGTTAGTTTTAGTTACTGCAATATATAGAATTTGCTATTGAAAACCGATTTTTGTTAGAAATAGGGTTTAGAATTGGAAATTAAGCTAGTAATGTCCGGGATTGCCATCCTATTTATTAATGAATTACCTTTTTTTGACGATTTTGTAAAAAAATACGAGTGCTTTTAACAAGTGGTTTATACATTGGGACGTTATCAATTCTGCATGATATTTTAGATCTTAGAGAAATTGTGCTGAGCGCTTTTTTTAAAAAGATCAATATTATTACACTGTTCAGTAAAACAACAATTGAGTTGAAATTGGTTGTGACACAGTTATTTCTGTTAAAAATAGAGGACTAGATTTATTGACAGGCATTTAAAAAAGGGGTTTTTTAATGATTAAATTGGCTAAAAAGTTCCAAATCATTTTCAAAATGATTTGGAACTTGTATATTTGCAACCACAATAAAACGCCTGTGCTTATTTTACAGGATAAATACCAATGCGAAAGTAGCTCAGTTGGTAGAGCACGACCTTGCCAAGGTCGGGGTCGCGAGTTCGAATCTCGTCTTTCGCTCTATAAAAAAAGCCTTCCAAACGGAAGGCTTTTTTTATAGCCGATTTTTTTGCTAAAGACTAGAAATTTGGTTTTAATACATATTTTTCATAGAACCTGAAAATGTGTTCTGTGGCTTCTTCAGCAGTATCTACCAGTCTGAACAGGTTTAAGTCTTCCGCGTGAATGTTGTGTTCTTTGTCCAGCATAGTGGTTTTAATCCATTCTACCAGACCGCTCCAGTATGCTTTACCGATAAGGACGATCGGGAACCTGGCGATCTTTCCGGTCTGGATGAGTGTGATCGCTTCAAACATTTCATCCATTGTACCCATTCCGCCCGGCAATACAATGAAGCCCTGTGAGTATTTCATGAACATCACCTTTCTGATGAAGAAATAATCGAATTCGAGCAGTTTATTGTGGTCAATGTATTTATTGTGGAACTGTTCAAAAGGCAGTTCTATATTTAATCCGACCGATTTACCGCCGTTGGTGTGCGCACCTTTGTTACCGGCTTCCATGATGCCGGGGCCACCGCCTGTGATCACGCCATAGCCTCTGTCGGTCAGCAGCTTGCCGCATTCCACGGCAATTTCATAATATTTGTTGGTCTCGGCAGTTCTGGCTGATCCAAATATAGATACGCAGGGGCCTATTTTGGCGAGTTTCTCAAAGCCGTCAACAAATTCGGCCATGATCTTAAAGATCTGCCAGGAGTCGGTTACTTTTATTTCCTGCCAGTTTTTGTTTTCAAATGCACTTCTTATTTTCTCTTCACTTGTCATACGATAGGTATTTCGGGTATTAAAATTTGGTTTGCTGGTCCGTTTTTTTGCTGATCAGCAATAATCCGGTAAAGGTGATCAGTCCGTTGACAAGGATCAGCTCTACACTGAATTTATAGCCGCCCAGCAACTGGACCGAATAGTCGTTCAGCAGATAGCAGATAGCTGGTGAAATGATACAAACGAATGGAACCAGTTTGTCGCGCAGGCCCCTGTTCCTTACAAACAGTCCAAAGCTGTAAAGCCCCAAAAGAGGGCCGTAGGTGTAAGAGGCTACCCTGAAAATTCCATTAACCACAGATTCATCATTCAATGCGTTAAATACAATGATCACCAGGAACATCAGCAATGAAAAGGCGACATGCACGATATGGCGTTTGTTTACAGAGGCTTTTGAATTTGAATTGTCTCCCTTGTCCATTTGTAAAAAATCAACACAGAAAGATGTTGTTAAGGCAGTTAGCGCGGAGTCTGTAGTGGCAAAAGTAGCTGCTGTTAACCCAAGCATAAAAACTATCCCGGGGATGAGTGCTAAGTGGTTAAAAGCAATTTCTGGAAACAGAAAGTCTGTTCTTGGTTTTCCGGTAACGTGGTCTAAAGGAATGTCTATGCCATTTTTTGTCGCATATATGTACAATAAAGCACCTACGCTTAAAAAGAAAATGTTGAGGATTACAAATACCCCTGTAAAAGTAAACATGTTCTTTTGAGCCTCGCCTATAGTTTTCATACTCAGGTTTTTCTGCATCAGGTCCTGGTCAAGGCCGGTCATGGCTATGGTGACAAAGATCCCGCCAAGGAGTTGTTTGCTGAAATGGAATTTGCTGGTCAGGAAATCTTCGTAAAAGAATATTTTAGAGTAGCCGCTGTTTTTTATGGTCTCAAATGTTTTTGGAATGTCCAGATCGAGGCTGCTGCAAATAAAGTAAAGAGTAAGAAATACGGAAAGGACAAGGAAAAATGTTTGCAGTGTGTCGGTGATGATAATGGTTTTTAGTCCGCCTTTGAACGTATACGACCAGATTAAGATCAGTGAAATCAATACCGTAACCCAGAAAGGAATTCCGTAGTTCTCGAATATAAAGCGCTGAAGCACGATAACCACCAGGTATAAACGGAATGCGGAACCAATGGTCCTGCTGATTAAAAAGATAGAGGCTGCCGTTTTATAGCTGTAATGTCCCAGTCTTTGCTCGATGTAACTGTAAATAGAGGTGAGCTTCATTCTATAATAGAGTGGCAGCAAAACGGTAGCAATGATGATAAAGCCTATGGCATTTCCGAGAATGAACTGAAAGTACTGGAACTGGTTTCCTGCGGGCGCGCCAACTTCCCCGGGAACCGAGATAAAAGTAACTCCGGAAAGCGCAGTGCCGATCATTCCAAAAGCCACCAAATACCATTTTGAGTTTCTGTTGGCTATAAAAAAGGTAGAGTTGTCTGATGATTTCCTTGAGGTTGCAAATGCAATAATGATCAGAATAAGGAAGTAACCAATTAAAAAAGACAGTAGTATAGCCGGACTCATAAGTTGGGTTTGTTAAGGTTCTAAATGTAAGAAACCATCATGAGTTTCCGCACATAATTGCTCAAAATT
>NZ_DATHGC010000315.1:0-2711 GCF_035317785.1 Pedobacter sp.
GGGGTACCAGGCGAAGCCGCCATAGCCGATGACAGAATGGTATTCTATATTGTTCTTCGCACAGAAATCTATGTAGTATTTATTGGTCTCAAAGTTGGCACCCGGTGCAAAGGTAGTATCCGGAACGACATCGCCATTCCACCAGTGAAAAGAGGTCTTGCCGGGCTTGAGCCAGGACACATCCTTTATCTTGGAGGGTTCATTTAAACTGGTCAAAATATTGGATTCGATCAGCGCGCCGATCCGGTCACTGATCATCATCACCCGCCAGGGGGTCTGGTGCGGTAACATCGCCTTGACTTTAAGTTCCTGCTGACCCTGCAGCGGTGAAAGCTGGCTTTTCAGTAGTCCGTTTTTCTTGCTGAGGTACATTCCTGCGTAGTCCCGAAGGCTGGCCTCGGTAATGGCCATATACTGTTTGCCCGGAAACTCAAACAATGCGGGCATGTCCATCAGCTGCCCTTCTTTCAAATCGGAAAGGGGCATCTTTTGATATAGTCCCTCATGGTTGTTATTATAATTGTCAAAGATCAGCGTGCGGACCCCTGGATTGCCGGCCAGGTTAAAACTGCTGTTCTCATCGGTCAAGGTATAGGCATCCCAGTTCTTCTGTTTTGGAAATTCAAAGCGAAAAGCCAGTCCGTCATTAAAGGCCCTGACCACCAGGTTAATTTGCCGGCCATCTGCCTTGTCTTCTATTAAAGGGATCAGTACCTGCCTGTGAAGATCATGTACCGTTTTCGTTTTTCCTACGGGCAGCTCATAATCACTATCCGCCTTGCTGAACACTACTTTTGGCGTCCTGATACCCGCCCCAAACGCTCCTCCTTCTTTAAACACAAAACCGAGCTCTGAATCGCTTACCAGTATTTTGCCTTTGTAGGCAACCTCGTAAAAGGGTTTCTGATCCTTCAGCTTAAAGGAAAAAACAATATTCCCATCCGGCGATTTTAAAACCGCAGCCTGTTGTGCGATAGCAAAGTATGGAAGGAAAAAAAGAATAAATGGCAATAGACTCCAGGTCTGTTTTAGAGGCTTCATTTTGTGTTTACATCTGGTTCAGATTCTAAACTAACAAATTTTCTCTGGAAGAGTCGTTAATCCCCCCTTCAATTGTCGTTTTTCACCATTTCTATCGATCAGATCCTGACCTACCTTTACAATATCAAACAAGAACATTAAATTTAAAAACCTATAGACATGGAAACAATGGAAAAAACAACAATCACAGTAGAAGCCACAGTAAACGCACCGGCAGCTAAAGTTTGGGAGTCATGGAACCAACCTGAACACATCACCAAATGGTGCAGCCCATCGCCGGACTGGCATACACCCCATGCAGAAAGTGACCTGCGCGCAGGCGGCAAATTCCTGTCACGCATGGAAGCCAAAGACGGTAGTTTCGGTTTTGATTTTGCAGGTATTTATGACGATGTAAAAACCAATGAGCTGATCACTTATACCATCGCTGACGGTAGAAAGGTAAAGATCACTTTTGAAGCTGATGGTGACACCACCAAAGTAACTGAGACTTTTGATCCTGAAGAGATCAACCCGATTGAGATGCAGCGCGGCGGCTGGCAGGCGATCCTGGACAGTTTCAAAAAATACACAGAAGAAAATCTGTGACACTGCAAAAAGTCCGGTGAAAGTCCAGTGAAGGTATGAACCAACACTGGACTTTAGTAGTTTTATAAGCAGGGTGATCACCCTTAGTTATGAACCTTTAAACAACAACTGATCTTTTTAAAATAACCAATCATGGCAGAAAGAGAAAAATTTGAAACCGTAGACGCTTATATCGATACCTTTCCTGAAAGTGTACAGGCTATTTTACAGCAGATCAGAAAGATAATGAAGGAAAACGCGCCGGATGCAGAAGAACTGATCAGCTACCAGATCCCTGCGTTTAAATATTATGGCATGCTGATCTATTTTTCGGCTTATCAAAAGCATGTTTCCGTTTCCACTGCACCGTTTAAAGTTTTCGAGGTCTATAAAAAGGAACTGTCGGCTTATAAGCGGAGCAAATCAACGGTTCAGTTTCCGCTGAGCCAACCTGTTCCTTATCAGTTGATCGGGGAAATGACAAAGTTCAGGGTAAAGGAAAACAAGGAAATCGCGGAGGCGAAGGCGGCTAAAAAGAAAAAATAACGCGCTTCTGAATCTGGGATTCAATAATAATTGTAATTTTAATCCCAATTAAATCAACAGATATGCAAGAGCCAAATCCACTAAACAAAGTAGCAGAGTTTCACAAAACATTTAAGCACCCGATAAAAGAAACCCCGGGGATTCCCTCAAGGGAAAGGGCCAACCTGCGTGTTTCTTTACTGGCTGAAGAACTGCAGGAACTGAAGCAGGCGATTGAAGCCAATGATTTTGTTGAGGTGGCTGACGCGCTTTGCGATCTTCAGTATGTGCTGTCCGGAGCTATTCTGGAATTTGGTCTGGCTGATAAGTTTAAAGATCTTTTTGACGAGGTACACCGTTCCAACATGAGCAAAGCCTGCAAATCAGCGGAGGAAGCACATGAAACGATCCAGCACTACAGGAAGAACCACCAGTGCGATGCTTATCATAAGGAAGAGGAATCTTTATTTTTGGTATACCGGACTAATGACAATAAAACGCTGAAGTCTATTAACTATTCGCCTGCAGACCTGAGGGGAATTCTTTTTTAGTTTTACATTAGTTAGTTCATAGGTCCC
>NZ_DATHGC010000316.1:0-3108 GCF_035317785.1 Pedobacter sp.
GTGGGCGGTCAGCTGGATAAAGACTTCCAGTCTGTATGGCCGGTCATCTCCACACCTGATGTTCAGGGAGGACTGGGGCGTCTGAGACCGGACAGCACACTCAATCATTTTACTGCTTGTGCCGGACAGTCGGTTTTCAGGGGTACCGCTTTACCTGCAGATGCCGTTGGTGACCTGTTTATACCTGAACCGGTGGGCCGGCTCATCAGGAGGGCAAAGCTCAGCAATACCAATGCTAAAATCACGCTAACGAACGCCTATCCGGGGGAAGAGTTTATTGCCTCGACCGATATGAACTTCAGACCGGTCAACAGTGCGACCGGCCCAGACGGCTGTCTTTACATTGTAGATATGCACCGCGGTATTATTCAGGAAGGTAACTGGACCAAAAAGGGAACCTATCTCCGCAACCAGATTGATCAGAAGAAACTGGATAAGAACATAGGCAGGGGCCGCATTTACCGTGTGGTTTATGACGGCATCAAGCCTGATAAAACAGTACCAAGAATGCTGAGCCTGCCAAGTGCCCAGCTGGTCCAATACCTGAGCCACCCTAATGGCTGGTGGCGCGACAATGCACAAAAATTGCTGGTAGTACGGGGCGATAAAGGTGTAGTGCCTGCTCTGGAAGCACTGGTCAGCAAATCTCCGGTTCAGCTGGCTAAAATACATGCTTTATGGACATTGAACGGATTGAATGGACTTGAACGTCCGGTATTGCTCGCCGCGCTGAAAGACCAGGATCCCGAAATCAGGAAAACCGCACTTTGGATCGCTGAAGAAGCATTGACCAATGGTGATCAGAATCTCCTGGATGCTGTTGAAGCCCTGAAAAGTGATCCAAGTGCCGACGTACGCTTGCAGCTCGCCTTGTCTCTTAGGTTTAATAAATCTGAAAAGGCCGGTCAGATCATCGCGGGTCTTTTAAAGAACTATCCTGATGACAGGCTTCTTGCCGAATCTCAGAACAAGTATCAAAGCAAGATCAGGGACAGAGCAGAATCCGAACAAAAAGCTAAGCTGATGGCTGCTGCTGATCAGAAATTAATAAAAGACGGAGCCCTGATCTTTAAACAGCTTTGTGCGACCTGTCACGGGGCAGATGGAAAAGGAATAAATAATGGGGGCAAGGACATGCCTGCGCCCGCACTTGCAGGGGCTAAAGATGTCAATGCCGATCCGGAAAGATTGATCAAAATATTGCTTCACGGGCTATCCGGTCCGATAGACGGTAAAACTTATCCGGATGTTATGCCGGCATTAGGAGCAAATAATGATGAATACATTGCTTCGGTACTGAGCTATATCAGAAACGACATGGGCAATAAAGCTGCTGTAGTGAAATCTTCAGACGTGAAAAAAGTGAGGGCTGAAAATGCAAGCCGGACAACATCATGGACAGTAAAAGAGCTCGATGCTTCCAAAAAATAAAACCGACCAAAACCAGATATATGTTTAACACCAAAACCAACAAACCAAAATATCTGAACTTTAAAGTCCTGGTATTTTCAATCCTGTTTACCTGCTCAGCTGCGGGATACGCTCAGGATACCCACATGAAACTGTGGTACAGCAAACCTGCCGATAAGGTATGGGAAGCTGCCCTGCCTATTGGCAATGGCCGTCTGGCCGCCATGGTGTATGGTAATCCCGACAATGAGCTGATCAAGTTAAACGAAGCAACAATATGGTCTGGAGGACCCAATCGTAACGACAATCCAAAAGCGCTGGCTGCTTTGCCTGAAGTCAGGAAACTGATCTTTGAGGGCAAATATGATGAGGCCAGCAAGGTTGCTGCTGCCAATATCGAGTCCAGAATCAACGGCATGAATTACCAGCTGCTCGGTAACCTGAGCCTTGCTTTTGCAGGTCATGAAACTTATTCAGATTATTACCGTGAACTTGATATTGAAAAAGCAGTAACTAAAACAACGTATAGCGTAAATGGGGTTCAGTATACCAGGGAAGCATTTGTGTCTTTGCCGGACCAGGTCATGCTGGTAAGGCTTACAGCGAGCAAACCCGGACAGCTTACTTTCTCTGCTGCCATGCAGAGCCTGCAAAAATCACAGGTCAGCACCAGGAATGGCAATGAACTTGTTCTGTCCGGTATTTCGGGCGATAAGGACGGTGTAAAGGGCGCTGTAAAGTTTAGCTCCATTGTAAAGGTGAAAGCCGAAGGCGGGAAGGTTGCTGCTACTGAAAATGCCATAAACGTGACCAATGCCAATTCAGTTACACTTTTAATTTCTATCGCTACCAATTTCAACAGTTATGAAGATCTGAGCGGTGATGAAAGCAAAAGAGCTGCAGACTATTTAAGTAAAGCCAGTCCGAAAGCATATCCGGCAATGATGAAAAGCCATATTGCTGCTTATCAGAAATTCTTCAACCGTGTAAAACTCGATCTTGGTGAGACCGATGCCATCAAAGATCCAACAGATGTACGTCTGGCAAATTTTGCCAAAGGCAATGACCCGCAACTGGCGGCATTGTATTTCCAGTTTGGCAGGTACCTGCTGATCTCGTCTTCACAGCCGGGTGGTCAGCCTGCCAACCTTCAGGGCATCTGGAATGATAAAATGAATCCGCCCTGGGGCAGTAAATATACCATCAACATCAATACGGAGATGAATTACTGGCCTGCGGAGTCTACCAATCTTACCGAAATGCATGAGCCCTTAATTAACATGGTAAAAGAGCTTTCCATTACTGGCCAAGAAACAGCCAAAGTAATGTATGGTTCCAATGGTTGGGTTACCCATCATAATACCGATTTATGGCGTATTACGGGGCATGTAGATGGAGTGTACTCGGGCATGTGGCCTATGGGAGGTGCATGGCTAAGTAGGCACCTATGGGATAAATATCTTTACAGTGGCGATAAAAAATACCTTGAGTCTGTTTACGATGCCATCAAAGGTTCTGCTCAGTTTTATAGTGATTTTTTAGTAGAAGAACCCACACACCAATGGTTGGTTGTAGTGCCTTCAAATTCGCCCGAAAATGCGCCTAGCATAGCTAAAGGCAAATCCATTCAGGCAGGAACTACAATGGACAACCAGATTTTGTTTGAACTGTTCTCAAATGTAATCCGGGCTGCTGAAA
>NZ_DATHGC010000317.1:0-3107 GCF_035317785.1 Pedobacter sp.
AGGCATGCTGGGCGCAGACCTGCTGGGCTTCCATACCTTTGATGACGTAAGGCACTTTCTAAGCGCCGTATCGCGCCTGTCCAGCAGCAAGATGGACGACAATGTGATTGTTTACAAAAACCGGCACATCGTAGTAGAAGCCTTCCCTATGGGGATAGATTACGCTAAATTTGAAAGTCTGACCCAGCATCCTAAAGTTGCACGTTACTCCGCTGCATTTAAAGAAAGTCAGAAAGACCTGAAGATCATCCTGACCATAGACCGGCTGGATTACAGCAAGGGCATCATACAGCGTCTTCAGGCACTGGAACTCCTGCTCCAGCTGCACCCCAAATACATCGAACAAGTCGTCCTCTACATGATCGTAGTGCCCTCAAGGGATACGGTTCCGCAATATAAGGAACTGCGCGACCGCATAGACCAGCTCGTTGGCAACATCAACTCGAGGTACCGTACCATGAACTGGGTACCAGTACATTATTTTTATAAATCCTTTGCTGTGGAATTCCTGTCAGCACTTTACAGCACCTCAGACATCTGCCTGGTCACGCCTATGCGTGACGGAATGAACCTGGTGAGCAAAGAATATGTGGCCTCACGCACCAACAATGACGGTGTCCTGATCCTGAGTGAAATGGCAGGTGCATCAAAAGAACTCAATGATGCGCTGATCGTGAACCCCAACAATATCGGCGAAATCATGCGTGCCATAGTTCAGGCCATTGACATGTCCCTTGAAGAACAAAATGCACGCATGAACAGCATGCGCTACATCGTCAGGAAATTCGACATTCACCTCTGGGTAAAAAACTTTATGGACAAACTACAGGAAGTAAAACAATTACAGCAATCGATGCTGACCAAACATGTGGCCCAGTCCGTCAAAGACCGGATCTCAAAAGCCTATGTAGCAGCCAAAGACAGATATATATTTTTAGATTACGATGGTACACTGGTTGGCTTTCAGGGTGATATAGACAAAGCATCACCAGATCAGGAACTTTACGACATCATTGCCAAACTTTCCGCCGATCCGGCGAACCGCATCATCATTATTAGCGGCCGCCGCTATGAAACACTGCAGAATTGGTTTGGACATCTAAACCTGGATATGATTGCCGAGCACGGCGCCTGGCAAAAACAACTCGATGAAGAATGGAAATCGTTGCCCCTGCTGACCGACAAATGGAAACAGGAGGTAAAAACCGTACTCGACACCTATACCGACAGGACCCCCGGTTCTTTTGTAGAAGAAAAGAGCTATTCCCTGGTATGGCATTACCGCAAGGTAGAGAAAGGACTTGGTGAACTCAGGGCCAATGAAATTGTGAACCACCTGAGGGTCGTCATAGCCGATAAAGGGCTGCAGATGATGGAAGGCAATAAAGTCATAGAGTTCAAGAACATAGAAGTGAACAAAGGCAAAGCGGCACTCAACTGGCTCTACAACAACAACCCGGACTTTATCCTTGCCCTTGGTGATGACCATACCGACGAGGACATCTTTAAAGCATTGCCGGAAGATGCCTACACCATCAAGGTCGGCAGTAACATATCTGCCGCGCGTTATTACTTAAGAGATTATAAAGAAGTAAGAGAACTGCTGAAAACGCTGACTACCTACCAGGAAAAGACCCAGGCCAGCCAGGAAAGATTACAAAACCGTTCTGCGGCAAAAAGGACTGAACACCCGTCACTTCTGCGACGGATCTTTCAGTCCCTAACCGGCAAATAAATTACAGAAATACCGGCCTGTCCAGCTTTATCGCAATGCGATGGGCCGCGTTCATTAAACCCACATGGCTGTAGGCCTGCGGAAAATTGCCCCACTGGCTCCCATCCTTCTCATCCACATCCTCGCTAAATAACAACAAATGATTGGCGTACTGAATGATGGATTCGAACTCACGGATCGCATCATCTACCCTGCCCACACAGGCCAAAGCCTCAATATACCAGAACGCACAGATCAGGAAAGTAGTTTTTGGCCTGCCAAAATCATCACTATGCAGGTACCTGTAAAACAAACCGTTGTCTGCTTTCAGCTCTTTCTCCAAAGCTGCTAAATGGTCCCTCGCCTTTTCAGATGCCGGGTCGAGGTAGTTCATCAGGATCAGCTGCAGTGTACTGGCATCGAGATGCGGGCTGCCGACAGCATGCGTATAAACTTTACGGACCGGATCATAGCAATCCTCAATGTGCTTTGCCGCCTTATCGATCAGGATGGTCGCCCTTTCCTCATAGACGGCATTACCGATGGTCTTGGCCATTTTCAATGCCGCATTGGCACCGGCCCACTGAAACAAATTGGTATAACAATGCGTATGTGCAATATTTCTGAACTCCCAAAGCCCTGCATCCTTCTCATCAATGGTGCGCTCGATCTTGCCCAGCAAGTAATCCAGCCATTGCGCCGAATCCTGTCTTTCCCTGAAAATAAAGCGATGATCAGTATACAAAGGCAGCATAGAGACCAGCACCTGACCATAAATATCGTTCTGGATGTGCTCATAAGCCTGATTGCCTACCCTTACCGGCTTATTACCCTGATAGCCATGTATGTGCTTCAGGATCCGCTCAGTGAGCACCCTTTCTCCCGCTATGCCAAACAAGGGCTGATAACGCTCATCATCCCGGAAAGAAATGTCAGTGATGTAACCAAAGTACTTTTCCATTTCCTCAAAATGACCAATGTGGTTGAGCGCCGTGATCACATAATACGTATCCCGCATCCAGCAATAGCGGTAGTCCCAATTGCGTTTACTGCCCGGTGACTCCGGTAAACTCGTCGTACTGGCCGCAATAATGGCCCCCGTATCCTCAAACTGGTGGATTTTTAGGACCAGCGCAGAGCGAATTACCAGGTGCTGATAAAAGCCTGCGATCTTGGAATGCTTGATCCAGCGCCGCCAGTACCTGATGGTTTCCAGATAAAAACGCTCGGCAGTGCTGACAATAGGCGCATTCAGCTCATGTCCATAGGTCAGGATCAGGTACTTAGGCTCATTCAGCGCAAAATACTTCTCATCCTCTATATAGCTCAGCGAAATATTTGTACTCAGCTGCATATTTTCGACGCAGCCCGTAAATAAAATATGGTTGCTGCC
>NZ_DATHGC010000318.1:0-8562 GCF_035317785.1 Pedobacter sp.
CTATGGTGGCGCCCACACTGGGCGGCTATATTTCCGTTGCTTTGGGCTGGCATACGATATTCCTGGTATTAGCAGGATTGGGGCTGTTCAATTTGGTCGCCAGCTGGCTGTGGCTGCCCAATAGCTATAAACCAGACACCACACTTTCTTTAAAGCCGAGGCCGATCATCACCACTTTTTGGGCCGTATTGAAAGAGCCGCAGTTTTATACCTATGCGCTGACAGGCGCTTTGGCTTTTGCAGGTTTGTTTGTATATGTGAGCGGTTCGCCGATTTTGTTCATGTCCATATTCAAGGTAAAAACAGAAACCTACGGCTGGATCTTTGCCGGTCTGTCTATTGGTTTTATTGGTGCAAGCCAGGTCAATACGTTAATGCTCAGAAAATATACCAGTGAACAGCTGATCTATGCGGCACTGATCGGGCAGGCACTTTCAGCTATTGTGTTCCTTATCGGAAGTATAAACGGCTGGTTTGGTCTCACAGAGTCTTTGATCATGCTTTTCCTTTTCCTGGGCTGTCTGGGCTTTGCCAATCCTAATGCCGCGGCACTTTCCCTGGCTCCCTTCAGCAGGAATGCCGGTAGCGCATCTGCGTTGATGGGTGCGTTCCAAATGGCGCTGGGAGCCATTGCATCGGCTTTCATCGGTTTCTTTGAACAGCGCACTCCGGTGCCTATGGTATCGATCATGACCGTTACTACCCTGATGGCACTTGCGATCCTCTACTTTGGAAGGAAAACCATTAAGAAAAAGATTGAAACGCCTGATAGAATCGTAAATACCTTTCATTAACTACATTTTTCATACCTGTTAAGGTGCTGCTTACGGGCATGCCCAGTCACACTTTCTTCACACCTTGTTCACACCAAAGCCACAAACAGGTACCTTTTTGTGAAGAAAGTGTGACTGAGGTGTGTTTCATGTGAGGACTTGCCCTTAACCGAACTGGATCCGTTCTGCTTCTGATCCCTTCTGAGACTATCGCATTTTAGCATCCTTCAAAAGTCGTAAAAAAAATATCAGCCCGCGTAGGGGTATAAGTTGATCTCGTTGTCTTACTCTAAAATAAGATACAAATGAGAAAATTAATTACTTCAATTCTACTACTCGCCGGTCTGAGTGCCGAAGCACAAAACCAGATACCAGGAAAAATTCACTTTGGACTCGTTTATCCCTTGAGTACCAATGGCATGCGTGCTCCGCTGGATACCAATAACTTTTCTATTAACCTGATCGGCGGAGTTTCTGCGGCCGAGCGCGGGGCGGCATTTGCAGGTCTTTCCAATGTAGTGCGCAATGATGTGAAAGGCACTATGTTTGCCGGTTTTTCCAACCACGTCAAAAGAACTGTTAACGGTGCTTTATTCGCCGGTTTCGCAAACACTTATGGTGGCGGTAAAGGTCCAGCATTCGGCGGCTTTGCCAATGTGGCTTCCGGCGATGTTAAAGGTGCGCAGTTTGCAGGTTTTGCCAACATCGCTAAAGAGGTAAACGGAACGCAGGTTGGCGGTTTCATCAATGTTGCTAAAAATATAAAAGGCGCACAGTTCGCCGGTTTTACCAATGTGGCTAAAAATGTCAGCGTTTCCCAGGTTGCCGGCTTTGCCAATGCAGCGAAGGATGTGAAGGGCTCTCAGTTTGCGGGTTTCATCAACATTGCCAGGAAGGTCAAGGGTGTGCAGGTAGCTGGTTTTATGAACATCGCAGACAGCAGTGACTGCCCGATCGGGATCATCAACATCATCAAACATGGCGAAAAAAGCATCGGCCTTACGGTTGATGAGAACCAGACCACTATGCTCTCTTTCAGATCTGGCGGCAAAATACTTTACGGGATCATTGGTGCGGGTTATAATTTCAAAAACGATGATGCGGTCTATGCGGCAGAAGCAGGGCTTGGCGCACATTTCTTTACCTCAAACCGCTTCAGGTTAAATGCTGAGCTAATTGCCAGCACGCTAACAGACTTTGAGGACGGCGATTACTTCAAATCTTCCTTCCGCCTGATGCCCGCATTGAAGCTCACTTCTTTCCTGGAAATATTTGCCGGCCCGTCTTTGAATTTCATTACCACAAACACAGCTGAGGGTGAAAAATTAACCAAAAAGTACTTAAAGAAATGGCCGGGAGACTGGGATGAGGATTTCAGGGGACTGTACCTGGGTTATACAGGCGGCATCCATGTCAAATTCTAGAACGGTCACCCTGGCGGGATATCATAAAAGACATCAATGAACACACAAATTTTAAATCACATGAGAATTTTAACAGCAACAGCATTACTGAGTATTTTTTTGACCTCCTGCTCTAAGGACAAGCTTACCGCAAGCGGGGAAAAAACCACGGAAACAAGAGCGTTAAGCGCTTTTACGGGCGTAGACACCGATGGCAGCAGTGACATCCATATTGCCTGCGGAACAGAGTTTAAGGTGACTTTGAGCGGTTCAAACAACCTGATCCCTTATTTCAAAACAGAAGTGGTGGGCAGCACACTGCACCTGGGCTACAAAAATGTCAATGTAAGGCGTGATGATGTCCAGGTTTATGTGACACTGCCTGCGATCAACTACCTTTCCATCAACGGCAGCGGCGATATCGGTCTCAGCGGGCAGTTTCCTGCGCTTGATCGTTTTGAGGTTTCCATAAGCGGAAGTGGCGAGGTGGAAGCCGAACAGATCATTGTGGCCAATGAGGCCTCTGTAAAGATCTCGGGCTCGGGTGAAGCTGACCTGAAGAAACTGCAGAGCAAAAATGCCGAAGTACACATCTCGGGCAGCGGCGATGCGAAAGTCAGCGTTTCAGAAAAACTAAAGGCCAGGATCAGCGGCAGCGGTGAGCTGTACTACCTAGGCAGTCCGCAGATCGATTCTCAGATCAGCGGCAGCGGCAAATTGATCAAACTTTAACAACAACACGTCATGTCAGCATTTCAGTCACATCTGCAAGCGTTTACCTCAGTTTTCGGGGCCATGAGGATTCCTGCAGATCAGATTCACCAATTGGAAAAAAGTGCCCCAAACCTGATGGTGTATGCTTTGCCTGTGGTATTTGCATTTACCCTGCTGGAAGGTTTTTTGTCGCATATTGGCGAGCACAAAACTTATGAAAAACGGGAGACCATAGGTTCGCTGTTCGTTGGCCTGGGCAACCTGGCGGTAAACCTGCTGATGAAAGTGGTACTGCTTTTTGGGGCCTTGTGGATCTACAATGTATTGCCATGGAGAATGGAACTCAACTGGTGGATGCTGGCGCCCTGCTTTGTCCTGTACGATTGCTGCAGCTACTGGTCGCACCGCATCTCGCATTTCAACCGCTTCTTTTGGGCAACTCATGTAGTGCACCATTCGGCGGAGCATTACAACCTGACCGTGGCATTCAGACAAAGCTGGGTGCAGCATTTTAAAACGGTGTTTTTCATCCCGGTTGCGCTGATGGGCTTTCACCCCGTAGTATTTTTTGTAGCCAGTCAGATCAGCACATTGTACCAGTTTTGGGTACATACAGAGGCAATAGGCAAGCTGCACCCTTTCATAGAGAAGTATTTTGGTACGCCGTCCAATCACCGGGTACACCATGGCAGCCAGGAAAAATACCTCGACAAGAATTTCGGCGCGGCATTTATGATCTGGGACCATTTGTTTGGCACCTTTCAGTACGAAGAAGAGAAACCGGTGTATGGGCTGACCACGCCTGTGGAAAACAAGACCAATCCTTTTGTGCTCAATTTTCATGAGTACAGGGACATGCTGCACGACATCAAGAACAGTGACGGTCTAAAGGAACTGCTGTTCTTCATGTTTGCGAGCCCGGCCAAAATATACCGGCACAAGGCTGAAAAGTCGGTAAAGCAGATGAATTTGATATTGGCGGAACAAGCATCGGGGGAGCGAATTGCTGAGATTGAAAAAAAAGGGGAAAGAGTGCTGAAGCTGGCGGGTATCATACTCATACTGATCCTGCTGCTGAGCCAGACCAGTCCCGCACAAAGCAATACAAAGGAACCCCTTCCTACTCCGCGCGGTGAAAATATGCTGTTTTTCCTACAAAGGGACCCTGATGCCAATACGGTGATCTATGAACTGAACTACAACAGCGCAGGTAAGCTGGACCAGGACAACCCGGTCAAAAGTTCCTGGATCAGGTATACCGAAGATGGCAAGTATAAGGACCTGACGCTCATTGAAAATAAGTTTGCCTACGGAGTAAAATGCAAATCGCTGGGCAACGGGGAGTTTGAGATCAGGCTGAGGGCCTACAAGAAAATGCCGCTGTACCTGAAGCGCTCTGAACACGACAATAAGTACAGGATTTACATCAGAGACGAGGGCAAAGATTATTTATTGAAAAGGGTCTTTGTGCGGGTAAGGGGCGGTTCGTTCTGGTTCCCCAAAGTGGAGTACATAGACCTGATTACGGTAAACAGCGCTTCTGGCGTTGAAATCCTTAAGCGGATTAATATTTAATTTTTTAAGTTTGAAAGGTATTATAAATTGAATTTGACCTACGACACACTACTTCCTGTACAGCAGAGCTATGATGATGAGACTTTCGAACACTTGTTCAAAGCGCACTATAAGGAACTTCATGCCTATGCAGGAGTGATGCTCCGGGATGCGGATATGGCCGAGGAAATCGTACAGGGCATGTTTCTTAAATTCTGGGAAAAGCGGGAACTGTTGAATATTCAGACTTCTATCAAAGCTTATTTGTACAAATGTGTGTATAACGACAGCATGAACTACCTGAAACACGAGAAGGTCAAAACAAAATACCATGATTTTGCGGCATACACCATGAACAATGAACATGAACCAGCTTCCTCAAGGGTGGAGCTGACTGAGCTGGAAATAAAGCTCCAGAAGGCACTGAACGAGCTGCCTGAAGCCTGCCGGACAATATTCCAGATGAGCAGGTTTGAGGAGCTAAAATACAGGGAAATAGCAGAGCAGCTGGGTCTTTCAATAAAGACAGTAGAGAACCAGATGGGCAAGGCATTAAAGATATTGCGCTTAAAACTGGCGGATTTTGTCGCGTTTATGGCGCTCGCATTACCGGGGTTAATTAGGTATTACAGGGATTTTTTTAATTAGGGGAACAGATGACTGATGAATTATTGATAAAGTTTCTGCTGAATGAAACAAGTGAAGAGGAAGGCATAACTGTGCAGGCATGGCTGGAGGCTGATTCTTCAAACCAGGCTTACTTCGGGCAGTTTGAAAAGATCTGGAAAGCAGGAAAAAAACTGGCGGTTTTGAGTACGGTTAATGAGCAGCAGGCATGGCTGAAGTTTAAAGAAAGAACTTCAAAGCGCACTACAGGAAGCCCGGAGGCCATAATAAGACCATTGAAACAAAGCCTCAGCTGGCTAAAGATCGCGGCTATACTAATCCTGATCGGCGGCATCTGGATGACTTACAACATATTTGGTCCTGAGCGATACAAAGACGTCATTGCGGAAAACAAAGTGCTGACCGAACAGCTCCCTGATGGTTCTGAACTTACATTAAACAAAAACTCGAAGATTAGTTACGTGAACAATTTTAAGCGCCACCGCCATGTGAAGCTGAGCAAGGGCGACGTGTTCTTTAATGTGGCGCATGACAAGACCCGGCCTTTTGTAATCGAGATCAATCAGGTTTCGGTAACGGTGGTGGGTACTTCGTTTAACATCAAACGCCTGAACGGACAAACTGAGGTGATTGTGGAAACAGGCATAGTGCGTGTGGAACTGAACGGGCAGAAAATTGAGCTGCACAAAGGCGAAAAGGTACTGATCGGGACTGCGGCTACAGTGCTCCTCAAAGAAAAAAATACCGATCAGCTGTACAATTATTACCGCAGTAATTTGTTTATTGCCAACAATACACCGATCCAGAAAGTGGCAGACGTGATGAATGAGGCTTATGGTTCGCAGATCAGCATCAGTGATCCTTCACTGGGCGCGGAGACCATCAGCACGACCTTTAAAGTGGATGCGGGACTTGAAGGCAACCTGAAAGTGATCATGGAAACGATGGGGGTAAAAATAACGCGTAACGAAAATAAGATTTTGTTGTCTAGACTTAAATGATGAAGATAAAAATAGGCCTGCTCCTGATGATGCTCCCGGGTTTTTGCATGGCTCAAAACACTTTAGTGGAATACAGACATAACCTGGACAAACTGATCACCTTAAATATCAAGGCCCAGCCGGTATCAGAGGTGCTCAATAAAATGAGCAAAGCAGGTGATTTTTATTTTTCCTACAACGGTAAATTGTTTAACCAGGACAGCGTGGTCAACATCAATATGCGCAACAAACCGGTCCGGGATGTCCTGGACCAGCTGTTTACCGGCAAGGTCGATTACAAGGAGATCGGTGAGCATGTCATCCTCCGCTATGCGGCCAATCATTTTACCATTGAGCCGGAGAACATCACAAGCGCCGACAGGCTGTACCTCATCAGCGGTTATGTGGTGGATACGGAAACAGGACGCAGGGTAAAACAGGCCAGCGTTTATGAAAAGCGCCTGCTCCAGTCTACCCTGACGGATGATGATGGTTATTTTAAGCTCCGGTTCAAGGGTGATCATACCGAGGTGATCCTGACAGCCAGCAAGGAAAATTACAGGGATACTTCCCTGGTGTTTCTTTCTGACATTAAAGTGAAGCCGGAAGGTTATGAAGACCCCGATGCTGAAAAAGCAAATGGACTTTCGAAAAGAAACATGGCTGAGTCCGGTCTGGGCAGGTTCTTCCTCTCTTCGAGGCAGCGGATCCAGGGTTTGAACATTCCTGATTTCTTTGCCAATACGCCATTTCAGGCCTCCCTTACCCCCGGTCTCAGTTCTCATGGCAGCATGAGTTCGCAAGTGGTCAATAAATTTTCTTTAAATGTGCTTGGTGGCTATACTGCGGGGGTCAACGGTTTTGAAATAGCCGGCCTGTTCAACATCACCAAAGGCGATGTCAAGAAGTTCCAGGCCGCAGGATTGTATAACGGCATTGGTGGTTCTGTAGACGGGTTTCAAATGGCCGGACTGGCCAATGATGTAAGAACTAAGGTCAATGGTGTGCAGGCCGCCGGCCTCATCAACCATGTCAGAGAGGATATGGACGGGGTGCAGATCGCCGGTTTGGTGAATATTGTGTCTAAAGCGGTACACGGTACTCAGATAGCGGGCCTGGGCAATTTTTCTGCCAGGGAGACCAAAGGGCTGCAGATCGCCGGGCTGGGAAACATTACCTCTCAGGGCATGAAAGGCATTCAGATCTCAGGCCTGTTTAATTATTCCAAAGAAATGAACGGGGTACAGATCGGTCTGGTCAACATCAATGGCAACAGCACGGGTTACAGTATTGGTCTGATCAACTATTCCCGGCACGGTTACCACAAGATCAGCCTATACACCAATGAAACGATTAATACCAACATAGCCATCAAAACGGGGAATTCTAAGCTATACAACATCATTCTAGCGGGAAGAAATTTTTCCGGTTCAGAGAAAATCGACGCTTTTGGGCTGGGTTTTGGGCATGATTTCCTGTTCAGCAACAAAGTTTCCCTGGCGGCTGAGCTCAGCTCGCAGCTGATCTATCTCGGCAATTGGGATGATACCAATACACTGGCACGCTTTCAAACCAACCTGCAGGTACAGGTGGCAAAAGGGCTTACTGTGTTTGGTGGCCCGGCCTATTCACTTTACTGGACTGAGGGGGCAAACGGGTCGCCCGGAAAGGGCTACAGCAAACAGGTCGAGCCGTCAAAACACCACAGTTTCAGTACGCACATGAAGGGCTGGGTGGGCTGGAATGTGGGGGTCACTTTGTTTTAGGTAAGTAAGGGAATTGCTTAGACCGGCAGCAGATCAATATACCAGTACCCGGCGTCTTTAATCTCAGCGGTTTCATAGGTCTTGAATACTTTCTCGCCCAGTTCAAATGGTATGGGTCTTTTGAATATCGGACCTTCAAATGCAAAGGTGTGAAATTCACCGTTTTCCCCGCAGGGATCTATTCCTTCGGGCAGTTCATCAATAAACCTTTCGTCTATTACCCGTCCGCAGAAGTCCTCCAATCCTTTTTTGGCGCAGACAACCACAGTTTTATAGCCAAGACTGATGAATTCCCTGAGCAATTCGGTGGTATCCCTTTTCCAAAGCGGAAAGAGCGCGGTCATCCCTATTTCGGCAAGTTTGTTTTCCCGGTACAGCTTCAGGTCTTCGAGGAAGATGTCGCCAAATAGGGAATGGGTAATGCCTTTTGATTTGAGCTGACCAAGGTGGTGCTGCATGGCCTGTTCATACGTGTCCATGCCGGGCATCTCCGGCAGGCGCACCTGATAAAGATCTATGCCTATGCTTTCTGCCTGTCTGATGAGCAATGAGGACCTTACCCCATGCATCGATACCCTGTCGAAAGCATCGTTTACGGTAGTCAGCAGGTAATCTATGCGGAGGGATGGGTCTTGCAAGGCGTAATGCAGTGCAAGCGTGCTGTCCTTGCCGCCGCTCCAGTTAAACAAACACTTATTTTTCACCGGATAGATTGATGTGCAGGTTCTTGCTTATAGATATTTAC
>NZ_DATHGC010000319.1:0-19240 GCF_035317785.1 Pedobacter sp.
TTATCGTAACTGCTCAGAAGCGAATGGATAAACCTAACATCATTATCATACTGGCAGATGATTTGGGTTGGGGAGATGTTGGTTTCCATGGCAGTGAAATAAGGACTCCTAATCTTGATCAGTTGGCTAAGGAAGGCGTTATCTTAAACCGCTTTTATACTGCTCCCGTGTGTTCACCCACCAGAGCAGGTTTGATGACAGGGAGATATCCCAATAGGTTTGGTTTGCGTGAGACTGTGATACCACCCTGGAGTGAGTTCGGTGTAGATACCAATGAGCTATTTTTACCAGTTTTCTTAAAAGATGCCGGCTATCACAATCGCGTAGTATTGGGCAAGTGGCATCTTGGTCACGCACAGCGCGCTTATCTTCCTCTTCAGCGGGGGTTCACAAAATTTTATGGGCATTATAATGGTGCTATAGATTACTTTACCCATTTCCGCGAAGGAGAGTTAGACTGGCACGATGATGAAAAAACAAGCACTGATAAAGGTTATAGTACAGACTTGATTAGTGATAAGGCAGTTGAGGTGATCCGAAACGCAGGCGACAAACCATTTTTTATGTATGTCGCTTATAATGCCCCCCACACTCCTTTGCAGGCAAAGCCTGAGGACCTCAAGGCTTACGGATATTCTACTGAAAAACCCACTGCAAGACAAACTTATGCTGCTATGGTAACCTGTATGGATCGTGGTATCGGTCGTATTTTAAATTCATTAAAAGCGATGAAAAAAGATCAGAATACGATTGTGTTGTTTTTTAGCGATAACGGAGCTAATGTTTCGGGAGGAGGGTCAAGTGGTCAGTTAAAGGGGCATAAATTTCAGGAATGGGATGGGGGAGTGCGGGCACCAGCAATTGCAAAGTGGCCAGCCAGGTTAAAAGGTGGTACAAAAACAGAACAGGTGATGGGCTATGTGGATGTATTACCTACACTTCTAGGTATTACCGGCGCCTCTTCTAAAAATCACAGACCTTTTGACGGCATCGATATATCACCGGTGTTATTTAGGAAACAAGACCAAATCAACAGAAATCTTTATTTGGGTTATGGCAGTCTGATCAGCAGTCCCTGGAAGATTGTTTTGGCAAAAAATGGCAATGCTGCTATGAAATTAAACGAATCAGCTTTATTTAATATCATTGAAGATCCGGCAGAAAAACAAAATATCAAAAACAGCAAACAGGAGGTTTTTAAACAATTATCTATCCTCGCCAGGACTTTCGATTCAATACGATCTGAGGTGACAGTAGCCCCTTATGCAGAAGGAAAAAAAGGATTCAAAGCGCCAAAAGACTGGCTAATCAAAAATTAATACATCATTTAAAAATAACCTTTATGAAATCTTATATCATAACCCTTTTAATTTTAACACTAGGCTTAAATGGTTCATTCGCTCAGCAACCTGATTATTTAAAGCCTGTGCCTGGCCAGTGGTCTAAGGATAAGGCAAACCAGTGGTACGCCAGCCAACCCTGGCTGGTGGGAGCAAACTACCTGCCGGCAACGGCGATCAACCAAATAGAGATGTGGCAGGCCTCCACCTGGGATCCCAAAACAATTGATAAGGAATTTGGCTGGGCAAAGCAGACCGGTATGAACACCATGCGGGTATTCCTGCATGATATGGTGTGGGCCTCAGATCAAACGGGACTTTATAAGCGCATGGACGAGTTTCTGAAGATCGCATCAAAGCATGGTATAAGGCCATTTTTTGTGTTCTTCGATGATTGTCACTTTCCGAACCCAGCGCTTGGTGTTCAGCCTTTGCCAGTTATTGGTTACCACAATTCCGGCTGGGTGAATTCGCCTGCCCGGGATTTGGCGGTCAGGTTTGCGGAGGGTAAAGCCAGTGCTGAGGAGGTTGCACAGTTGAAAGGCTATGTACAGGAAACAATGAAGCATTTCAGAAATGACAAAAGAATCCTGATGTGGGAACTTTACAATGAACCTGGCAGGGGAAATAACCTTGATGGCGCTGATAAGGCTGGGGGTATAGGTGACCTGTCCAACAGACTCCTGTATGAATCCTGGGTATGGGCAAGAGAAGTTAACCCGTCGCAGCCCATAACAGGCACCGCTAAGGGTAGTTTAGGTGAAATGAATATCCGGATCAACAGGATCAACGCAGATGTACTGTCCGTACACAGCTATGAAAAGCCGGAGGTCCTTGAACGTGTGATCAAAAATTATCAAACGGCTGGCCGCCCAATTATGATGACGGAGTGGCTTGCTCGTACTCAGGCAAGTTCTGTAGAGGGCTGCCTGCCAATTTTAAAAAAGTATAATGTTGGTGCGGTTAACTGGGGATTTGTTTCTGGTAAAAGTGCCACAGTATGGCCCTGGACCAGCCGCAGGGAAAATGGAAAGAATATAAGTGTCAATCAGAAACGTGCGGAAGGGAAAGTACTAAAACCAGGGGATCCGTTTCCGGAACCGGAACTTTGGTTTCATGATCTGTACCGTACAGACGGAACGCCTTTTGATAAAAAGGAGATTGACCTTTTTAAGCAGCTGACAAGGGAAGCGCGATAGCTAAAATGCATTTTTGATACAGTTTTAATATATTTTAGAGTAATGAGAGATAAAGCACGTACAAATAGTTTCATCGCGGTCTGGCTTTTAGCCGGGTTAACTGCGGTAAGCGCTGCAGAAGCAGCGCAGAAAAAGAAAAACGAAAAACCAAACATTGTCCTGATTCTGGCAGATGATCTGGGCTACTCTGATCTGGGTTGCTACGGCGGAGAGATCAACACGCCAAATCTGGACCGTATAGCGAAACAAGGTATGCAATTTACCCAGTTTTATAACGTTTCCAGATGTTGCCCTACACGTGCCTCTTTGCTTACAGGTTTATACAATCACGATGCAGGCATTGGCGATATGACCACTCCGCAAAATGACACAGGTTACCGGGGATATCTGGGCAAAAATACAGTGACCATTGCCGAAGTGCTGAAACAATCGGGATACCGTACGGCGATGACAGGTAAATGGCATGTATCTAATACCATTGTCCAGGGCAATCAGCCAGACCAGATGAAATGGTTGAATCATCAGGCCGAACACCCCTTGTTCTCACCCGCAGATCAATACCCGGTAAACAGGGGATTTGAGCAATTTTATGGTACAATCTGGGGGGTTATCGATTTTTATGACCCCTTTAGTCTGGTGGAAGGGAGCACGCCGGTTAAAAGTGTTCCTAAAAACTATTATCATACGGATGCCATCAATGATAAAGCGGCCGGATACGTGCGGGAGTTCAGTAAAACTGGCCAGCCGTTCTTCCTGTATATCGCACATAATGCGCCGCACTGGCCTATTCAGGCACCTGCTGAAGATATTGATAAATATAAAGATACCTATAAAGCAGGCTGGGAGGTGATCAGGGAAAACCGCTATAAAAAAATGGTGAGTCTGGGCCTGATCGACCCTGAAAAGGTCAAACTATCTCCCCGTAATCCCTCCCAAATGACCTGGGAGGCCAATCCTGATAAAGAATGGGATGCCAGGGCAATGGCAGTTCATGCGGCTATGATTGACCGGATGGACCAGGGAATCGGCCGGGTCATCAAAGCCCTTGAGGAAACCGGTGAAATGAACAATACCATTTTCGTATTTTTAAGCGACAATGGTGCGAGCGCTGAGCTTTCAGACAAGTACGGACCGGGTTTTGACAGGCCCGGGCAAACCCGTGACGGGCAAAAGATTTCTTACGCGACAGACAAGACTATTATGCCGGGGCCGCAGACCACTTTCTTTTCAATAGGGCCAGCCTGGGCCAATGTGGCCAACACGCCTTTCCGGTTATGGAAATCACAGTCTCTTGAGGGTGGAGTGCATACGCCAATGATCGTTTCATGGCCTGCCGGCATTAAGGCAAAAGGAAGCAAAACAGACCAGATCGGCCATGTGATGGATTTCATGGCTACATTTATTGACGTTGCCGGAGTTAAGTATCCCAAAGAGTACAACGGTAATGCAATCACACCGATTGAGGGCAAAAGCCTTGTGCCTGTATTTTCCGGGAAAAAGGCACCCGGACATCAGGCCTTATTTAATGAACATGAAGGCAGTAAATATGTACGGGTACAGGACTGGAAACTTGTAGTGGCGGGGCCGAACAAAAAATGGCAGCTGTATGATCTGTCCAAAGATTACAGCGAACTGAATGACCTGGCTGCCGAATACCCGGATAAAGTAAAGGAATTGAGCGGGATGTGGGACGAATGGGCTGCTAAGCATCATGTTTTACCAAAACCTTCGAGATAATGATGCTAATTGTAGCAAGATACCAGGCTTTGGGCCTTCTTTTTTTTCTGTTTTTCTTTTCCTGCAGGCAGAAAGAGACAAAGGTCACACAGTCAGATCAGGATACGATTTCCTGTCACAGCAATTTGCCAAGCCGGTATGGGGTTGTTGCACCCGGACTGCAGGACACAATAACTCCGTCAGCAAAGACTGGTAAGGACGGAATGAAATGGATTCCCGGCGGAACATTTACAATGGGATCCAGTGAGTCCGGTGGCAGGTCAGACGAATATCCGGCACACCAGGTTCAGGTAGACGGCTTCTGGATGGACGAAAAGGAAGTTACCAATGCAGAATTTACTGCATTTGTGAAAACCACTGGTTACAAAACAGTCGCTGAGCGGAAACCCGATTGGGAAGCGCTAAAAAAACAGCTCCCTCCAGGAACGCCCAAACCTGCAGAAGATGTTCTGGTGGCTGCTTCGCTGACCTTTATCCCACCAAATCAGCAGGTGCCGCTTGATAATGCCGCGCGCTGGTGGAGTTGGACACCTGGAGCAAACTGGCAGCATCCGCAGGGGCCGAAAAGCAGCATTCAGGGAAAAGACAATTATCCCGTTGTCCAGATTTCCTGGGAAGATGCCAATGCTTACGCAAAATGGGCCGGTAAACGGTTGCCGACGGAAGCGGAATGGGAATATGCAGCAAGGGCCGGTTCCGATAAAAAGCGCTACCCCTGGGGTGATGATGGCATTGAATCAGGCAAGCCCAAAGCCAATACCTGGCAGGGTAGTTTCCCTGATAAAAACACAAATTGGGACGGATTTTCCGGTCTGGCTCCGGCGGGATCATTTAAACCCAATGCGTATGGTCTGTATGATATGGCGGGAAATGTATGGGAGTGGGTGTCCGACTGGTATACCGCAGACTACTATGCCAAACTGAGGAGTGGTGTCACGAAAAACCCGCAAGGACCTGAACAGGGCTATGACCCGGATGAGCCCTATGTTCCTAAAAAAGTAACAAGAGGAGGTTCATTTATGTGTAATGCCTCTTATTGTGAGGGGTATAAGGTCAGTTCAAGAATGAAATCATCTCCCGATACGGGATTGGAGAACACTGGATTCAGATGTGTAAAAACAGGCAACTGAAATTGAAATAATTTAAAAACTAAACGATGAGAACCAGAAATTTTATAGCAGGATGTTTTGCCCTGCTGGGTCTGTTGCCGGTATCTGGTTTTGGCCAGAAAAAACAACCCAATATCCTGATCATTATGGCTGATGATATGGGCTATTCGGATGTTGGCAGCTATGGCGGGGAAATCAAAACACCTAATATTGATCAGTTGGCTGCCAAGGGATTGAAATTCAAACAATTTTATAACGCAGCGCGGTGCTGTCCGACCCGTGCCTCACTGATGACAGGGCTTTACCCACACCAGGCCGGAATGGGCTGGATGGCAGCGGCGGATATGGGCAGGCAGGCTTATCGGGGCAATCTAAACACCAGCAGCGTCACTATAGCCGAGGTATTGAAAACGGCGGGTTACGACACTTACATGACTGGAAAATGGCATTTGACCAATGAGCGGAAGATCGACGGAAATGTTAAGGACAACTGGCCTAAGCAGCGCGGCTTCAACCGGTATTTCGGCATCATTCCCGGCGGTGCCAATTATTATACTCCAGAATTATACAGCGATAACAAACGCTACAAAGCACCTGAGGATTTTTACCTGACTAACGCCATCAGCGATACCAGTGTGAAATTTATAGGTGACCATTTCGCCAAACAGCCGGATAAACCCATGTTCATGTATGTTGCATACACCTCACCTCACTGGCCGCTCCATGCCCTGCAGAAGGATATCGACAAGTATAAGGCATTATACCAAAAAGGCTGGGATGCCATGCGGGCAGAGCGTTTTGAAAGGCAGCGAAAAATGGGACTTTTTGCAAAAGACCTGGTGATGTCACCACGTGATTCTGTCATTCCTGCATGGGATGAGCTGCATCAGAATAAGAAAGATGAGATGGCAATGAGAATGGCCATTTACGCCGCACAGATCGATATTATGGATCAGGGAATCGGCAGGATTGTAGCAAAACTGAAAGCTGAAGGCCAACTGGAGAATACCCTGATCTTTTTTCTGAGTGACAACGGAGCCTGCGCAGAATTCATTAGCAGCGGCTCCTCAAAGGAAGTGAACGGCAGGGAAAACACATTTGAAAGTTACCGGATCAATTGGGCGAATGTCAGCAGTACCCCCTTCAAGGAATATAAACATTATACATACGAAGGCGGAATCGCAACTCCACTGATTGTGCACTGGCCAGCAGGCATCAAAAAGGCGGCAAACAATTCCTTCGTGAACGGCTATGGAAATTTAACAGACATCATGGCGACCTGCGTAGATGTGGCGAAGGCCAGCTATCCATCAATGTACAATGGCAATAAAATAACCCCGCTGGAAGGTAAGTCTATGGCGGCTGCCTTTGACGGAAAACCGCTCAACAGGGGTAAGATCTTCTGGGAGCATGAGGCAAACATTGCCTTCAGAGATGGCAAATGGAAACTTGTAGCGAGTACTCATGAAAATTCAGCATTCGATCCGAAAACCCTGCACCTGTACAATCTGGAAGATGACCCGATAGAAATGACAGACCTCTCCAAATCCGACCACGAACGCCTGCAGGCTATGTATAAAGAATGGCAGCAATGGGGGCAGCGTGTCGATATCTTTCCAATGAATACAGAAGGCTACGGTGCACGTATACAACAGTACAACCGTTCTATTAATGGAAGTTTTGACGATTTGCTGGGTGGCTGGAATGTGAAAAAGACTGCTGCTGTGCAGGCAAATGCAGAGATCGATACGACCGGAGTCCTGACAGGCAAAAATGCTTTGAAGGTCAATATGGTCAAACCGGATGACAGACCGGATGGATTATTTGCAGCATGGCCATTCCGTGCCAAAAAGGGAGAGAAGTTTACTGTCGCACTCAAAGCCAGGGGAAACCAGAACAGTACGATTCTGGTCAGATTGGAAAAAGCCGGCGGCGACTTCAGTAAGGTCATTGACAAGCAATTTGAGGTGAGTACTGATCCGAAATCGGGCAGCTTCTCATCTATCGAAATTCCCTCAGATGGAAATTACCGTGTCGGATTGTACTTCGGGAAAATGGCGGGGGGTAACACGGTCTGGATAGATGATGTGCAGCTAACTAGTACTAGTCACTAGTGTTTTGATAAAAAACTAAAATGTTTAAAGCATAAAATAGGGCTCCTGGATTTGTACCCGGGAGCCCTATTTTCCAGAAAACTTTCACACTATAATCTCACAGTGTTAAATTATGTGTCCCCGACGAGATTCGAACTCATATCTTTGGTACCGGAAACCAAAATTCTATCCATTGAACTACGGAGACAATGGGATGCAAATATATAAAATGATATGATTGATCTCTATGGCTTTTTGATATTTATACAGATTCTGTGATTTATTTAATTTGGTTTTCAACAGAAACATTGTACAGGTCATACCAGTCCTGATGATCCAATTCAATAGAAAAAGCATTGACGGCATTTTTTATCCTTTGCTCATTTGTCGTACCGATCAGCGGCAAAGCACCCAGTTTTACCAGCCATGCTACCGCAAGAGACTCAATATCAGCATTATATTTAGCGCTTAGTTCCTCCAGCTTTTCGCGTACTTTAACAGCCTGCCGGTCTGTCCCGGTAGCTATTCTTCCCTCAGCCAGCGGTGCATAGGCCAGGGGCCGCATGTATCGCTGCTTGATATAATCGATCTGGCCATTGTCCAGCGCCTGTGTGCTCAGCAGATTCAGTTCTATGTGATTGGTTACAATGGGTTTTGTGAGGTAGGAGGTCAGCAGCTGGTGCTGGAACACAGAAAAGTTGGCCACACCGATGTTCTTGATCTTTCCTGAATCCTTTAATTTTTCGAGGATCAGTGCGGTTTCTTCCAGATTAGATATCGCATCCAGTTTGTCCAGCAAAAAGATATCTATGTAATCGGTTCTCAGTTTCTTTAAGGAAGACTCAACGCTTTTAGTGATATGGGCGGCTGAAGTATCATAGTGCCGGATCCTGATCTCCGGACTTTGAGGATTCGGAACTTTTAAGCCGCATTTGGTGAAAAGGATAATGTCTTCTCTTTTAAAAGCACCTTCATTCAGCAGATTTCCAAACAATTCCTCGCACTTATAAGAACCATAGCTGTCACCATGTTCGAATGTGTTGATGCCCAGTTCCAGACAAAGGTGTACAATTTTTTTTAAGACCGTATCGGCATCTTTAACATCATTCCATCTGTAAAATCCGTAAATAGCAGGGGAAACTTTAGGGCCTGCATCCCCCATATATATTTTTTGCATACACTTTTTCTATAACACAAATTTAACCAATTGCCGCCGCTTCAGCAATGTTAATTATTTGTTAATCGAAATGTGCCTGTCTTTTATTTGGCAAACCGGCCGGTCCCCCTCACCTGGATCAAAAATAAATTAATCCCCAGCCCTACGACCAGGGATTAATTATTTATTTCATTTAATAACCAGGATTCTGGGTGTAATTTGGATTTGCAAGCTGATTGGAAGGGATAGGGAAAATAAGGTATTTAGGATCATCAGTTGGTTTTTCCTGCCATGGGGCAAGGAATTTTCCAAAGCGGATCAGGTCCTGCCTTCTTACGCCTTCCCAGAAAAACTCACGGCCACGTTCGTCCAGCAACTGGTCCAGTGATACACTTCCCCAGGATGAAGCTCCGCGGGCTGTCCTTACCTGGTTGACTAGAGGCAGGGCCAATGCAGCCTGGCCGGTTCTCAGCAAGGCTTCCGCCTTCATCAATAACACATCAGAATAGCGGTAAAATACCCAATCATTATCAGGAAATCCCGAGGAACTGTTTTTATAATCTATTGGATATTTGATCACACGGATTCCCGCATTTTCCAACCTTTTCTGATCACGCTCAATGATGTTCACGTCAGGGGTAAAGATTAAGTTTTCTCCCAAACGGTTTTTAATCAGTACTCCATCTTTGTTGACCTGCTGACCAACCAGGAAACCCACCCGGACACCGGATACATCTGTAACCCCGGTGTATGCTCCTCCTCTTCGTGAGTCTGAGGCTTCAAACTTATCATAAAAATCTGAAAGCGTACAGAAACCATTATTTCCACTTGGGCTTTGATTATAATGCAGAGGGGCTACCCACATGGCATTTAATCCACCAGCATCTACGCCTCCAATATTCCTGCCTGTAAATATGTTTTCCTTAGACAGGACGTCATTTGCAGGCGCGAAATTGTCGAAGTAATTTGGGGTAAGAAAGAATTTACCTCCGGTGATGATCTCATCAGCCAGTGCGATTACTTTGGCCATATCTGCGGGATCAAAGGTTGGTGCCGCACGATTTAAAAACGCGCCCTTGTTGAGGTAAGATTTCATCATTAACATTTTTGCCGCGTCTTTAGTGGCTCCGGTGATTGGTGAGGCAGGTAAATTCGGGAGAATTTCATTTAACTCTGCAATGATATAAGCAAGGGCTTCAGGCGCTTTTCTGACTCTGGGAGATGTCGTTACGCGTTCTCCGGGATCGCGATAGGGCACCTGGTTCCATCCATCAAGAATAGAAAATTGAGAGAAGGCACGTAAAAAACGGGCTTCGGCGGCCTGTTGCGGCGTTGGATTAAACCGTAATAGATTGGTGGCTGCATAATTCACCCCATTTAAGTCGCGATACACACTGTGGATCCGGGTATGGTCGGCAGCCCAGCGGTGCAGGTGCAAAGCTCTCCATGCTCCGTTATCGTCCCAGTCTCCACCGCGGGTAGGTACAATGGCTTCATCGGTAGGGAATTCCTGTAGTGCCCACCAACCATATGGGCCCTGATAGCCAGCGCGCATGGAATTGTAGGCCCCATTTAACAAGGCCGGTACGTCTCCGGTGTTAACATCTCCCTGATTAATCTGCCCATTGAGTTTTTCATCTAGTTTTGTACATGCCATTAATGAGAGTAACATCATCATTAAAGCGGTTATATAGCTATTTTTCATTAGAATATATTTAAATTAAAAAGAAAAGTTAACCCCGAAATTGAAGGTTCTGGCTGATGGAAAAGGGATATATTCTATTCCCATCGAAGGAACTCCATTGATGCTTTTGTCGGTATTTACTTCCGGGTCGAATCCAGAATACCTGGTCATCACCAATAGATTTTGCCCATTCACATATAAATTTAATCCCTTGATGGCTTTTCCTATGTTTCCAACATTATAATTAAGGGTCGCATTTGCCAGTTTCAAATAATTTCCTTTTTCGATATAACGTGAAGACGCAGCAATTGGGTTTGCAAGAGATTCCTTTATTGAGGAGTTTAGTAAAGCCGAAGCAATATTTCTTGTTCCCAAATTGGTAATCGGTAATACAGAGTTGGCGGTGTTGTTGTAAATGTCCTGCCCGAATGATCCATTAAAGTTTAAGCCCAGGCTTAACTTTTTATACCTGAAATCTGTGCTGATGCCCAGAATAAGACTCGGGTTGGGATTTCCTACATAATAATAGGTATAGCCATCATCGGTGTATTGAGAAAAGCCATCTGGATTCAGGCCTTCGTACTTTCTGGTGACCATTGCAAACAAGGGTAAACCTTCCTTGATCACTTCTATATTCACATCGCTTAATCCTTGTCCATTTAAGGCTCCTGTATTGATCAGGAGGTTAGAGAAATCTTTTACTTTGTTATTGAGAAAGGTTGCATTTCCTCCCAGTGACCATGAAAAATCAATCTGGTCTACAATGTTGCCGTTCAGGGTAATCTCAATTCCTTTATTCAGGATATATCCGGGTAAATTACCCCAGGTAACTGAACCGTCCATCGCCGTGGGATACTGCGGGCTTTGAGGAAATAAAAGATCGGTTGTTTTTTTTCTGAATACGTCAATTGAACCGGTGATTCGGCCTTTAAAAAAACCAAAGTCAGCGCCGATGTTTATTTGCTCATCCGCCTGCCATTTGAGATCCGGATTGTCGTTATTGATGCTTTTCAAAGTCAGTTGATTACCTTCATAGACATAAGCATAACGTTGTTGGGAAGAACCTGACGGGAATTCCTGATTCCCGGTTTTACCATATCCAGCCCTGATCTTAAGCTGATCCAGCCACGCTATATTTGCCAGAAAGTCTTCATTTTTCATGTTCCATGCAGCAGAGAACGATGGAAAATACCCATATCGGTTTTCGGAACCAAATCGGGTAGAGCCATCGGCCCTGACAGTTGCAGTCAAAAGGTACTTACCTGCATAATTAAAGATGGCACGGGCAAAATAAGATTGCAGTTCATAGGTTGGGTCGTTGAAGGAACTCATCCTTCTGTTGTTTGGAGGAGTGGCCTGCAGCACATCGGTATAATCCACAGGAATATCGCCAAATCCCGTGGCGTTCATGTTTGTTCCTTTGTTGACGTTATTGGTATATTCATAACCAATGATTGCGTTCAGGTTCAATTTTGGAGCAATTTCCTTGTTGAAGTTTAGTGTATTGGTGAACTGCTGGGTGAGGATTTCACTGTTTGAATAACTGGCATAACCGCCAGGAAAATTGTCTGCAGGTTTTTCCTGAACCCCTTCGATATTAATAAAGCTGCGGGTAGAGTTCCTCCTCACACCAGAACTGTAATTGAGACTCACCAGCATGCGGTATTCCAGCCATGGGGTAATCTTATAATAAGGAGAAATGCTTCCTAAAATAGAAGATACTTTAGATTTATCGCTGTAGGCATCAGACATCGCCAGGGGATTGATGATCCTGCCATTTTCTATGAACAATGAACCATCAGCATTTCTTAAGGGCCTTGTCGGATTCCAGGTTAAAGCCTGACTGATTAAACTCCCCGTGAATCCGGCATCATTAGTAATCGGGGCAATATTCTCATTGTACTGGCTGCTGATCAGGGTCACATCCATTCCCAGCTTTTTGCTGTCCAGAAATTTGAAGTTGCCATTAAAGGAAGCCGTATATTTTTTCAGGTCTGTTTTCCGGATAATTCCCTGCTGATCCTGATACCCGAAGGAGGCACGATAAGTATTTGCATCGTTCCCGCCGCTCAACCCGACAGAATAATTCTGGTTGTAAGCAGTACGCATAATGGCATCCATGGCGTTTACATTGCTTCCATAGTCACCCGAGGTTAAACCATATTTGTTTAATGCGGAGCGGTATTCATCGCCGTCTAAAACCTCAATCTGGTTCATGATATCGCTGACCCCTGTGGAAGCATTCACGTCCAGTTTCATCGCTCCGCTGGCCCCTCTTTTTGTGGTGATCAAGACCACTCCGAAAGCTGCTCTGGATCCATAAATCGCAGTTGCAGAGGCGTCTTTTAAGATTTCCATCGTTGCGATATCGCTGGGATTGATGAAACTCAACGGGTTTCCTCCGGGAGCGGCACCAAGACCTCCCCCCGGAGTAGCCTTAACTCCTCCAACCGAAGCGGGGCTGGCACTTGGTCTTGCTGAATTCCCGGAAAGGGCAACGCCATCTACTACGTATAAAGGCTGTCCGCTCCCGCTAACAGCGGTATTTCCCCGGATTTTTACGGTGGTGGCACCTCCGGGCTGCCCGCTGTTGTTGATCATCTGGACACCGGCAACTTTACCTTGTATCAGCTGATCAGGAGCAATCAGCGGACCTTTATTGAAATCCTTTGCCGCTACGGTCGCCACAGCTCCGGTCAGATCTTTCTTTTTAACTGAGCCGTATCCGACCACCTGTATCTCAGCTAAATTATTTGCCGATTGCAGTACAGCATTAATGACGGTTTTGTCTCCAACTTCAACCGTTAAAGTTTCCATCCCCACATAGCTGAAAATTAACCTTTTTGGCTTTTGAGGAAGGGCAATCGAATATTTTCCATTGACATCCGTCAGAGTTTTTACAGTTGTGCCCTCAACAGCAACAGTGACGCCAATTAGTGTATTGTTATCGCTGTCTGTAACAGTTCCGGTGATAACTGACTGCGCATACGCAGCCGAACTGATGACGAGCAGGATTAATAAAGTTACTGTCCTTTGCAGTATACTTTTGAATAAGTAATTCATCGTAAAATTTGGTTAGTTAATAAAATAGAGTGATTTAAAAAGGTTTTGCCGATCTGCAGCAAAAAAAAGGCATACCAATTCATGGACACAGCAGTGCCGGAAAAATTCATACGGCGAATTTTACAGCAGATATTACCCTATAAAATCAATAAGGAAATATCAATACAGATCTTGAAATTGGATTCGCTACTCTTTACCGGGTTTGTAAAGATGGCCTGGCTGAATAATTGGAATAGGTTCGATCAGCTTCAGCTGAATAAAACGTGGATTCATAATGGTTAAGTTTAGGATGATTAATAATAATTTAGGGATTTATGGATAATAAAAATGTCTATTTAGCCATATTGTTCGTTTTTTAGAGTTTAGATAATATTTAGTTAATTAAATTTATAAAAAAAATCGGTATTTACGCTAATAATAAGTGTTTTGGTTTCTGCTCAATTCTATCAGTATCCAGGCAGTCCACATTAATTCTAATCTTTTTCGCATTATAACTGCCATTTTTGAAAATAAAAAGACACTTTTGCATCCGGCAAAGCAACAAGGGATCATGTAAAGAAATCAGGGCATATGGAAGAAATGATTGTTGAAGATATCGTAAAGCTTATTGAGCAGGAAAACGATGCACAATTAAAAATTTATTTGGATGACCTCAACATTTCCGATGTCGAGCACCTCATAGATGAACTTCCCCAGTACGCTGTCAAATTCATAGATACCCTGTCCGCTAAAAGGGCCGTCAACGTATTTCGTATTCTTGATTTCCCTACCCAGGAAAAGATCATTAAAAAACTATCAGGCAATAAGCTGGCCGAACTGATCAACCTGCTGCCTCCGGATGACCGTACCTCTTTATTCAGCGAATTAAAAGGCGATGCCGTCGCCAAGCTGATCGTTCTGCTTCCTGCAAAGGACCGGGTAGAAGCGCTGTCGCTTTTAGGCTACGAAGAAGACAGTGTGGGCAGGCTGATGACCCCGGATTATGTGGCGGTGAAGAAAGATTGGACCGTAAACCGGGTCCTTTCCCACATCAGGCGCTATGGCAAAAACTCTGAAACCATTGACGTGATCTATGTGATCGATAAGGATGGCGTATTGCTCGATGACATCCGGATCAGGGAAATACTCCTTGCAGATCCCGAAGCAAAGATCGGTGACCTGACAGATCAGCGCCTGATCGCTTTAAAGGTCAATGACCATCAGGAAGAAGCGATCAATACCTTTAGAATGAACAACCGGGTCGCCCTGCCTGTAGTGGACGACAATAATATATTATTGGGTATCGTAACCGTTGATGATATCCTATGGGTCGCCAACGAAGAATATGCAGAAGATATCCACAAAATAGGGGGTACCCAGGCGCTGGATGAACCTTACCTGGATGTTCCGGTCTTTGAACTCTATCAAAAACGGATCGTCTGGCTGATCGTACTTTTCTTCGGGGAGCTCCTGACCATTTTTGCCATGTCAAACTTCGAAGACCAGATCAAAAAGGTTGTGATCCTGGCTACTTTTATCCCATTAATTATTTCAAGCGGAGGCAATAGCGGATCACAGGCAGCTACCCTCATTATACAGGCTATGGCTATGGGGGAAGTGACCATCAAAGACTGGTGGCGTGTCATGCGAAGAGAAATTGTATCCGGTATTTTTCTGGGTACTACCCTCTGCATTCTCAGTTTCTGTGTGATCCTGAGCTGGCAGCTGATCTCAGGATCTCTCGCCCAGCCGGTACTCATCGGACTCGTTGTAGGTTGTTCCCTGATCGGCGTGGTACTTTGGGGAACACTGATGGGCTCCATGCTTCCTTTACTGCTCAAAAAACTTGGTGCTGACCCCGCTGTTTCCTCTACGCCATTTGTGGCAACCCTCGTTGATGTAACGGGTTTGCTGATCTATTTCACTATGGCAATGTTGTTTTTAAAAGGCGTGTTGCTTTAGTTAATGCCTCATGCCAAGGGGACAAAATTTAGTATTCTCTTCGAAGCCTGCATCTTTTAGGCCCGATGAAGGATCGGGCAAAAAGCGCTAAGGTCTTCTCTGAAAACACTAAATTTTGTTGAGCATGATGCTTAACAAAAACCAAAACACTTTTAATGGGGGGAAAGGAAAGGCAGGAGTAAGGTCAGGGGGAATTGAGGAAATAGAAATAAAAAAGACGTGCAGACAAGCAGGTGAATTAGTGGATAAAGCAAGACACAAAACCCCCTGCATAACATAACGGCAGGTTGGAGCGCCCAGGTTTAGGCGAAAGAAAATAATGCGTTCTATGAAAAGGCATAGGATTTTTCGGAAGTTCTTATTGATTTTTGATCTCAAGAGCGCTTCGCGGTTTGTGCCCTTTTTCAGGGCGCAAGGTCCAGCCTTTGAATAGAATTGCTTTATTTTCTAATGTCTAAACGTTAAAACGGAAATGCATAATGTCGCCATCCTCAACGACATACGTCTTGCCTTCTACACCCAGCTTACCAGCATCCTTACAAGCATTCTCAGAACCAAGCGTCACAAAGTCATTGTATTTGATCACTTCCGCACGGATAAAGCCTTTTTCAAAATCAGTATGGATCACACCAGCCGCCTGAGGAGCAGTAAAACCTTTAGTAATGGTCCAGGCCCTTACTTCCTGCACACCCGCAGTAAAATAAGTATACAGATCCAATAAGCGATAAGCCGCACGGATCAGTTTATTTACACCAGATTCAGTCAGCCCGAGATCAGCAAGAAATTCCTGACGGTCTTCATAACTATCCATTTCGGCAATTTCAGATTCTATTTTGGCCGAGATCACCAGTACTTCAGCATTCTCATCCTTAACCGCTTCCTTAACACGTTCCACATAAGCATTGCCGGTTACCACAGAAGCTTCATCCACATTGCAGACATACATTACCGGTTTTTGCGTCAACAGTCCAAGATCCTGGATATATTCAAAATCTTCCGCAGAAACTGCGGCAGAGCGAACTGATTTACCAGACTCGATATGTGGTTTAATTACACTAAGGATGTCGAAAGTTCTTTTGGCATCCTTATCAGTCTTAGCCATTTTCTCTACTTTCTGGATGCGTTTTTCAACCGTGTCGAGATCCTTCAGCTGTAGCTCCGTATCGATGATCTCCTTGTCACGGATCGGATCAACAGAACCATCCACATGGATGACATTGCCATCATCAAAACAACGTAAAACATGAATAATGGCATTGGTGGCGCGGATATTTCCCAAAAACTGGTTGCCCAGGCCTTCACCTTTAGAAGCGCCTTTAACCAGTCCGGCTATATCCACAATTTCAATAGTATTGGGAACAACGCGATTCGGTTTCACCAATTCCTCGAGTTTTGTCAGTCTGTCATCGGGTACAGTGATCACCCCTATGTTGGGTTCTATAGTACAGAACGGAAAATTAGCAGCCTGCGCTTTTGCGTTAGATAAGCAGTTAAATAAAGTAGATTTTCCCACATTTGGTAAACCAACTATACCACATTGTAATGCCATGGATTGTTTTTTTCTTGATTTGCCCGCAAAGGTATCAATTTTTTAAAAATATTCTTTATGTTTAGAGGAGCTAAAACCCGTTAAAAAATTAACACGATCACCGTTATGGAGAATATTGAAGAAAACAACCCCGAAGAAAATACATCAGCACACCAGGAAGCTGAAATGGAAACCCTGATCATTACCGAAGACATCCGGAGCTATATCTATGAATCTGCCAAATGGTCAAAATTCCTGTCCATTGTCGGATTTGTATTAACAGGTTTCATGGTTTTGGTGGCATTTTCGGCCGGAGCGATCATCTCTACAATGAACAGCATGGTAGGAGAGGCCAATAACCCATATGCCAAACTTGGCGGCGGCGCACTTACCGTCATCATGCTGCTGTTTGCACTCCTGTATTTCTATCCAAGCCTTTTGCTTTTCAAATACAGCAGCGCAGCCAAAAAAGCAGTACTCTTTGGAGATCAGCCTAATCTGGCCGTTGCCATGAGCAAAATGAAATCATTTTTTAAATTCTGGGGTATCCTGACCATAGTCGGGCTCGGGTTTTATTTACTGATCATACTGTTTGCCGTCATTGCCAACATCAGTGCTTCAGTAGCAGCCTAGATTTGGTTTTGGAGTCAGTTGTTTTCAATAACATGCTTAAAATTCCTGATCTCTTTCTTTAATAAGCCTTCAAAATAGGGGTTGGCCAGCCTTGCCAGGCCGATCCCTATCCCACCCGCCAGCGGATGATAAGACAGCACCACTTTTAAAAGTGTTCTGCTGCCGTCCGCACTTTCCTCAAAGATCACTTTTCCTACATGATTCAGAAGCGTGCCCGAAGACGCTTTCCAGCCAATGAGCCGTCCCGGTTCGTCTTTTACAATCTCAGCATCCCATTTCACCGGCAAAAGATCATTCAATATATTTGATTTCCAGTGAGAATGGTTTTCATCAATTACATCAACGTTGAGCAAATAGTCAATACTTCCCGGCAGGTTGCTGAGGTTTCGCCAGTAATTATAAACTTCCCTCGCAGGCCGGTCTATTTCGAACTCACCCCTGATATTTACCGCTTTTGTATGCCTGGCATCGATGCCCAGCTGTTCATAAAAGAAACATTGGCCGGTAAAGCCCCGGTAGGCCAAATAGGCACCATATAAAAACTTCGATTTGAAAGGTCGTGTTATTCCCCTGCTGATCAGGACTCCACCCAAAAACACAGAGACGAGTCTTTCGGTCAGGCCTATGTTCTCATAATGATGCCTTTCGATAGAAAATTTTCCAGATCTTAATTTTAGGTGATGTTGACGCAGTTCCATACAGTTGATTTTCCTTGTATAACAGTTATTAGGATAGGAAGTTTTTGCCAGGCATTGATTCATGCCAAAATCTTTTAGTCTAATGACAAATTAATATAACGATTAATAGTTGTTATCTTGCAATTTTAGGCACCTAACAAGGTATGTGGCCATTGTGATCATTTAAATCACGGCTTCATCACCGAAACAAAATATTAAACAGATGAAAAACACACAAAATTTTATTGCGGCAGCATTGTTCTCTTTTGTAAGCATTGCGAACTCCTTTGCGCAATCTGACAATGCACCCAAGCCATACGGTGCAATTCCCAGCAAACACCAGTATAACTGGCAGCAAATGGAATACTATATGTTCATCCACTTTGGGCCAAATACCTTTACCGATAAGGAATGGGGACATGGCGATGAAGATCCTAAAGTATTTAATCCTAAGAAACTGGATGCCCGACAATGGGCACGTACCGCTAAAGCAGCAGGTATGAAGGCCATCATCATCACGGCCAAACATCACGATGGTTTTTGCCTGTTTCCAAGCAAATACAGTACGCATACCGTCAGGGAAAGCAGCTGGAAAAACGGTAAAGGCGACGTATTGAAAGAACTCTCGGCAGCCTGCAAAGAATACGGACTAAAGTTTGGCGTATACCTCTCGCCATGGGACCGCAACCACCCCAAATATGGTACACCGGAATATAACGAGATCTTTGCCAAGACATTAAAAGAAGTACATACCCAGTACGGGCCTATCTTTGAACAGTGGTTTGACGGGGCAAAAGGACAGGGCGAAAAGAAGCAGGACTATGATTTTCCGCTATTCAACAGTGTCGTTTATGCGCACAATCCGCAGGCGATCATATTTAGCGACATTGGTCCCGGTGCCCGCTGGATGGGCAATGAAAATGGTGTGGCCGGCGAGACCAACTGGGCTACCCTCAATACAGATGGTTTTGGTGTAGGGGCAGAGGCTCCTAAGGGCGCGGTATTGAATACAGGTGATGAAGGCGGTAAATACTGGATCCCGGCAGAAGTGGATGTTTCCATCAGACCAGGCTGGTTCTA
>NZ_DATHGC010000320.1:0-5750 GCF_035317785.1 Pedobacter sp.
GCGTGGCTGGTTGTATGATTTTACAGAGAATGCGCCAACTGCCTTGAGCCTCCTGAGGTGGGAAAGTGCGTCGTCCAGGCTGTTAATGACTACCTTGGAATCACCATCGGCTCCGTAAAGAATGGAGCCTGTAGAATATAACCTTGGGCCTACCATGCGGCCGGCTTTGATCATTTCTGCCTGGCTGAACACCATTTCTGTATTGCTGGACGGATCATGCGAAGTCGTGACGCCGAAAGCAAGGTTGGCGAGATATGACCAGTCGTTTTGCGGAGAGATGCCATCGGGACTGGTACGCAGGTGTGCATGTACGTCTATGATGCCCGGCATGATCGTTTTTCCGGTTACATCAATGACCCTGGCTTTTTCAGGGATCACGGCTTCTGATGCCTTTCCTACCGAAATGATCTTGTTGTTTTCTATGAGTATGGTCCCTTCTTCGATCACTTCGTCGCCTTTCATGGTAATGATCCTGGCACCCTTTAATGCGGTAAGTCCTGTTGGAGTATCGGTCTTGATCCTGAGGCCCATATAGATTCCTGCTGAATCTGGTTTTGGGATTTCCTGCGGGGCATCGTCAACAAAGGTAAAGGTGTTTTTGATTTCCCGGCTGAAATACTGCTCACCCAATGTCCACATGAGTTTTTTACTGTCACCGCTCCAGTGCATATAGGTTCCGGCATCCCTGGTAATGCGGGTAAGCGGTATGGTTTTGTTGGAAGCTGAAAGGTCCAGGGCTGAGCCAATGGTAACCATGGGGGTGATGTATAAATTGAACAGTTCGGTAAACGCAATCCATTTGCCGTCCGGACTTGGGCAAAACTGATTGGCATAGGTGGAGGTATAATGGGTGCGCTCGTTGCCGCCATTGAGGTCCATGCTTTTGAAGGCCTTTTTACCATCCTGATTGCCCTGGAAAAAGATCCGGGTATCGTCAGCATTGAACTGCGGCCTGATGCCGGTTTCGGAAACCAGGGTTTTGGCACCGCCATTGGCGCCCATCATATAAATGCCTGTGCCCCGGCCGTAGTTGTAGCCCAGTACGTCATTGCCTGATCCTTTTCTGAATACAATTTTATCGCCTTTGGTAGAAAAGCCGGGTGAATAATAGAATCCTTTTTCGTCGGTGAGGGTCACTGTTTTACCCTTGATCTCTGTTTTTTTGATGGCGCCCTTAAATTCATCACTCCAGGTAGAATAGATTACGGATTTGCCGTCAGGACTAATATCGGGTTCAAATTCAAAGTCCAGGCCATTGGTCAGTCTTTCGGGTTTGCCCTCGGGCAGGTCTTTTTTGTAAAGGAAACCAGCGGCATTGAACACTACAAATTTCCCGTCGGGCGAGGTGGTCAGCTGCCTGATCATTTTGGAAGTAAACTCATTCATATATACCTGCTGCGGAAAGTGAAGAGCCTCCTGTACGGTTTGCTTGCTGGTCACCTGGAAAGGAACTTCTATGGCAACCAGAGAGGCGACTTCTATTTTCCTGATCTTTCCTTTGGCATAGAATACTACGTTTTTAGAATCCGGGGTCCAGGCAAAGTTTGGATAGACGCCAAATATCGCCCAGGTTTCCTGCTGGTCATGAGAAAGGTCTTCTGTAAGCGGCCATTCTTCGCCTGTTTGCAGGTTTTGAACATACAGCACGGATTTGAGCCTGACCCTTTTTACATAGGCCATCATTTTGCCATCCGGTGAGGCCTGGGGCCGTGCAGCGCCCCCTTGTGTGGCAATCAGATTGGTCAGTTTACCCGTGTTCATGTCCAGCTGACGAATGGCGTAAATCATGCCATTTGGGTCTTTACTGTACTCAAAGCTGGGGCCCGGAGACATGTCTTCACTAAAATACAGGTACCTGCCATTTGGAGATACATTGGGTTCGCCTGCATCCTGCTGGTCATTTTTTCTTTTGGTAAGCTGGATGCCCTCGCCGCCGTAAATGCTGTACATCCACATTTCGCCTGCGCCCAGGGAGCGGGTGCCTGTAAAATGCTTGCGTGCGATGAGGTAGTCGCTATTCGGCATCCAGGTGGCATTGTTCAATAGTCTGAAAGTTTCTTTGCTGATCTGTCTTTTGCCTGAACCGTCACGGTTCATGATCCAGATGTTGTCCGCCCCGCTTTTGTCGCTGGTATAGGATATGTATCTGCCATTGGGGCTGAACCTCGGCTGCACATCCCAGGCAATACCTATGCTCAGCGCTGTGGCGGTTCCGCCCGCCAGGGGCATGGTATAGATGTCGCCAAGCAGGTCAAAAACGATGTCTTTGCCGTCCGAGCTTACATCGAGATTCATCCAGGTGCCTTCATCAGTCTTTATATTAAACGTTTTAGCTGTGCCTGAATATTTTTCTATGTCCCATTTTTTTTCCTGTGAAAAGGAAGTTTGAAATATAAACAGTAAACTTATTGATAGTAACGATTTTCTCATACGCAGCCGGGGGTGCTTAATTTGTCTGCAATTTAGTAATATCAGTTCATTTTTATAGTTTTACGGGGTATGTTTTTTGCAGCTATCGTTATTGTGGATGTTATCGTTGCGGGGTGGGAATTAAGCGAAGCGTTCTCCTGACTTTTTAGCTTTGCCATGGGAACCATCGTCATTGCGCAGTACGGACTAAATGGAGCGTTCTCCTGAGGCTTTGCCTCGCAATGACGACAATATAAGCATATTGCCAAAGTGTACCAGATAATGTCGATTGAAATAATGAAATAACAGGACAACTCCTGGAAGTATTTAGATGAACGAAGCAGATCAATGAAACGAAGCAGATTAGATGAACGAAACAGAGATATTAAAGCGATACTGGGGATTTGACAGTTTCAGACCTTTGCAGGATGAAATTATCAGGTCGGTTTTGGATGGGAATGATACTTTGGCGCTGATGCCTACCGGCGGAGGGAAATCGCTCTGCTTTCAGGTGCCTGCGCTGGTTAAAGACGGGATCTGTATCGTGGTTTCACCTCTTGTGGCGCTAATGAAAGACCAGGTAGAGAACCTCAAAGGCAGGGGCATCAATGCGGTGGCCATCTACGCGGGAATGGGCAAAAGGGAGATCGATATTTTGCTGGACAACTGCATTTACGGAAAGATCAAGTTTTTGTATTTGTCGCCCGAGCGGCTGCTCTCTGATCTGGTCAGGGAACGGATCTCTTATATGGATGTGAACCTGATCGCCGTGGATGAGGCGCATTGTGTGTCTCAATGGGGGTATGATTTCAGGCCTCCGTACCTGCTGATCAGTGCTTTGCGGGAGGTTGTTCCTGAGGCACCTGTTCTGGCGCTTACGGCTACCGCCACCGCTTACGTACGTGAAGATATTGTGGTCAAGCTTGCTTTCAAAGATCCGAAGATATTTGTACAGAGTTTTGCCAGGAGCAACCTGAGCTATGTGGTGGCTGCCGACGAGGATAAACACAGAAAGCTGCTTAGTATTGCGGCCAATGTGAAGGGCAGTGGTTTGGTCTATGTGCGCAACAGGCGGGAGACTTCCGAAATCGCTTTGTTTTTGCAGCGAAACGGTATTGCGGCAGATTTTTATCATGCAGGGGTGGAAAGAGAGACCCGTTTTAAGCGGCAGCAGGAATGGAAACAGGGCAAGATCAGGATCATGGTGGCGACCAATGCTTTCGGAATGGGTATTGACAAGGCTGATGTACGCTTTGTCGTGCACATGGACCTGCCGGAAAGTTTAGAGGCTTATTACCAGGAAGCCGGGCGCGCAGGCAGGGACGGGAAGCGTGCCTATGGTGTGCTGCTGGCAAACAGGTCAGATCAAATGGCGCTCAAAGCCAGGTATTCGGATAGTTTCCCTTCTATCGAAGAGATTAAAAAAGTGTACCACAACCTGGGCAATTATTTTCAGCTCGCTTATGGGGCAGGAGAAGGACTTAACCTGAATTTTGATCTGGCGGATTATTGCAAGCGCTTTGGGATTGGGGTGATGAAGGCCATGTCTGCGCTGAAATTTTTGGAGCGTGAAGGTTATCTCACTTTATCTGAAAATGTGTTTTTGCCTTCAAGATTACTTTTTCTGGTATCACATGAAGATGTGTATAGGTTCCAGATAGAAAATGCCGGATACGACCGTTTGCTGAAAACGATATTGCGGGCTTATGGGGGAACGTTCGAACAGTATGCTAAGATCCAGGAAGCTGATCTTGCCAGGAAAGTGGCCGTTTCTTTTAATGAGGTGGTCAAACAGCTGAATTTCCTGCAGGAGCAGGGGTTGTTGTCTTATCTGCCGCAGACTGATCAGCCTCAACTGCAGTTTGTCAGGCCGAGAACGGACCTGATGCACCTGGACATTGATGTGAAGTATGTAAAACTCCGAAAAAAAATATTGACAGACCAGATTGATGCAGTGCTGACCTATACGGGATCGGCGATCTGCAGGAGTAAGCAGTTACTGGCTTATTTTGACGAGCCTGATGCCGAAAAATGCGGGGTCTGTGATGTGTGTCTGGCAGAGAAAAAGGCGGAAGAGCCTGACCTGATTTTGGATAAGATCGACTTTGAGATCATCACCCTGCTGCAAAGTGAGGCTTATGAATTGCAGGACCTGGTACCGGCTTTGAAGAGTGGAACTGAACCTGAAAAGCTGTCGCGCATCGGTGAACTGCTGGATGCTGGAAAGATTAAAACAGATGGTAAAAATTATTACCTTTAGCGCCTTACTGAACACATGGAAAAGAACGACAAAAAGGTTATCCGCTCATGGGCATTCTTCGACTGGGCCAATTCAGCCTATAATTTAGTAATTACTTCTACCATTTTCCCGGCTTATTATACGATCATCACCACCACTAAAGAGTATGGTGACCAGGTGGTATTCTTTGGTCATACATTTACCAATACGGCATTGTCCAATTATGCGTTGTCCTTTGCTTACCTGGTGATGGTGATTTTATTGCCGATCCTTTCTTCCGTAGCGGATTACACGGGCAATAAGAAAGTTTTCATGAAGTTCTTTACTTATATAGGCAGTTTGGCCTGTATCGGACTGTACTTTTTTAAGCTGGATACACTGGAAATGGGGATCATCTGTTTTGTCATTGCAGCGATGGGGTATATCGGCGGGGTAATGTTTAACAATTCTTACTTGCCTGAAATCGCGACTGTGGATCAGCAGGACATGGTAAGTGCCAAAGGTTTCGCATACGGTTATGTGGGCAGTGTGCTCCTGCAGCTGATTTGTTTCGTTTTTGTACTGAAACCTGAGCTTTTTGGGATCACTGACCTTTCTTTTCCGCCGAGGTTATCGTTTTTGCTGGTAGGTTTATGGTGGATCGGCTTTGCACAGATCCCTTTCAGGAAATTACCGGCCGGTAGTCCGAACTATAAAGCAATCAATAAGCATGTGGTGAAAAGTGGTTTCCAGGAATTGGGCAAGGTTTGGGCACAGCTGAAACACATGAAATTTTTGAAGACTTATCTGGTGGCTTTCTTTTTTTACTCCATGGGTGTGCAGACCATTATGCTGGCGGCAGCCGGGTTTGGCGAAAAAACCTTGCAACTTGGGACGGAAAAGCTCATTATCGTAATTTTGATCATCCAGCTGGTGGCAATTTTGGGTGCCATGCTGATGTCTGCATTTGCTAAAAGAGTTGGGAATGTAAATGTACTGATGTTTGTAGTAATGATATGGATTGGTACTTGTTTTTGTGCTTATTTTATCACTACAGCCACACAATTTTATGGGTTGGCGGCTATTGTGGGGTTAATCATGGGCGGGATACAGTCACTGTCAA
>NZ_DATHGC010000321.1:0-7329 GCF_035317785.1 Pedobacter sp.
GTTTAACCCTGGTGCTGCAGGGCAACAGGGCTGGTGGCTCTTTGTAGACTGGCGTGAAGGCCTGGACAAGCAGGCTCCCTTGCAGGGCATTATGATTTTTACCATGAAGGAAACACTGGCTTTGGCAAAGCAATTGGGCAAAGAAAATGAGGTTGCTGAACTGCCTGCCCTAATTTCGAAGATGACCAGAGCCGCAAGGGTATCCCTGTATGATAAAAATACAGGATTATTTACCAGCGGACAGGCTAAACAGATTTCCTATGCCTCACAGTCCTGGATGGTATTAAGTGATGTAGCAACCAAAGCAGAAGCCCGGAAGGCCATGAAAGCCATTGTTAATCAAAAAAATGTCGTCAGGCCGGGTACTCCCTATCTGACCCACTATTATGTAGCAGCACTTATCAAATCAGGAATGACAAAGGAGGCAAAAGAACTTATTGAGACTTATTGGGGCGGTATGATCAGCAAAGGAGCTGATACTTTCTGGGAGGCATACGATCCAAACAACGATAAGCTGTCACCTTATAATTTCTTTCCTATAAATAGTTATTGTCACGCCTGGAGCTGTACGCCCGTATATTTTATAAGAAAATATCCGGAAATCTTCCAGAGATAGAATTTATTTAAATTTTAGTTCACCATTAAAGATTTATTAATCTTTTTTTAATCCGGAATACTTTCTTTGGCGACAATCATCAGCCGGGGTATGACCGGATAAAACTCATGAACCAAATTGTATGATCGTAAATTCTTCTCAAATTATAGTTGTTTTTAAGAGAACCATAAGCCTTTTGCTGTTCTGCAGCATTGCCGGTACTGCTTTTGCCCAGAAGCTCACTTCATTCGTAGACCCTTATATTGGTTCCGGCGCTCACGGCCACGTTTTTGTGGGCGCCAGTGTGCCTTTTGGAGCAGTTCAGGTCGGTCCTGATAACTTTTATAAGGGCTGGGACTGGTGTTCAGGCTACAATTACCAGGATAGTGTGATCAGGGGCTTCGCGCATACTCACCTGAGCGGTACAGGGATAGGCGATCTTTCTGATATTGTGATGATGCCCTACACAGGTGCAGTAAAGACAGATAAGGGTGAGGAAAAAGTTCCCGGAAGTGGCTATGCTTCTTTGTTCTCTCATAAAAATGAGCGCGTCAGGCCGGGCTACTATTCAGTGAGACTGGAAAATGGCGTGAATGTAGAGCTTGCTGCAACGGCCCGGGCGGGCTTTCATCGCTATCATTTCCCGGCAGGAAAAGCAGCACATGTCATTATAGATCTGAAGGAAGGGATCAATGACCAGACTCCGGAAACACATATTGAACAGGTGGATGATTTCACCCTGAAAGGCTACCGCATCTCATCTGGCTGGGCAAAAAAACAACTGATCTATTTTGCTGTCAAGTCTTCGTCGCCCATTAAAGATTTTGCTGTATATAACAATAACAATTTATTGCCGGGCAAAAGCGGTACAGACAAGGGCATAAAGGGCCTGATCAGCTTTGACAAGGCTCCCGAAATGCTTCAGTTGAAAGTGGGTATATCGCCTGTAAGTGCTGAGAATGCACTGGAGAACATCACTGCCGAAATTCCTGCCTGGGACTTTGAAAAAGTGATAAAACAGGCAGATGACCAATGGAATAAGGAACTTTCCAGACTAACTGTGGAGACCGGTACGCTTGCGGAGAAGAAGATATTCTATACGGCTATGTACCATACCATGATCAACCCTTCTTTGTTTAATGACCACAATGGGGATTATCGCGGTACGGATGGTAAAATTTACAGAAAAGCGCCTTTTGCCAATTACAGTGTGTTCTCTACATGGGATACCTACAGGGCAGCGCACCCGCTTTTTGTGCTAACGCAACCGGAACGTGTGAGCGATATGGTCAATTCCATGCTGGCGATCAGCGACCAGCAGGGGATGCTGCCCATCTGGCATTTGATGGGAAATGAAACCGGTACCATGCCGGGTGTCAGCAGTCACCAGATTGTTGCCGAGGCCTATTTAAAAGGGATCAAGGGGTTTGATGCGCAGCGGGCCTTCGACGCGTTAAAGAAATCTTCTGTTTCTGAAAGCAGAAAACTGGGATTGAATTATGTAAAGGATTTTAAAACCATTCCGTCTGATGAAATGAGTGAGTCTGTGGCACGTGCTATGGAGTACGCCATAGGGGATGGGAGCATTGCTCTGATGGCCAAAAAAATGAATAAGGCGGCTGATTATGAGTATTATCTGAAAAGATCAAAAAGCTATCAATTGTATTTTGATGAGGCTACGAGATTTTTCAGAGGTAAAAAAGCGGACGGGAAATGGAATCCGGTTTTTGGCCCTGACAAATCAACCCGGCCATGGATCAATGATTATTCTGAAGGCAATGCATGGCAATACCTTTGGCTGGCTCCACAGGATATTGATGGGCTGATGTCCCTCATGGGTGATGAAAAAGCTTTTATATCCAGACTGGACAGTACGTTTTCACTGAAAATGGATATCGGGAAGGAAAGTGTAGCTGATTTGACAGGGCTGATCGGCCAGTACGCTCATGGCAACGAGCCTGGTCACCACATCACTTATCTTTACGCTTTTGCTGGTGAACAATGGAAAACGGCTGAAAAGGTACGCTATATCATGAAGGAGTTTTATCACGACCGGCCGGAGGGGATTATCGGCAATGAAGACTGCGGGCAGATGTCGGCATGGTATGCGTTTTCTGCTTTGGGCATTTACCCGGTCTTCCCGGCCTCCGGAAAATATATCATTGGCAGCCCGATGGTAAATAAAGCTACATTAAGTCTTTCGGGAGGGAAGAAATTTATGATTGAGGCCATAGATAACAGTCCTGAAAACATTTACATTCAAAGGTTAGAATTGAATGGAAAGCCTTATAAAAACAGCTACCTGCTGCACACCGACCTCATCAAAGGCGGCACATTAAAAATGTTTATGGGCAATCAGCCTAATAAGGATTTTGGGAAGCTAAAGGAAAACAGACCTCAGTAATCTGACTGCTATTGCCTTTAGATGATCCCCATGGTAACATAAAAAGACACGAAAAAAAACACACACAAATGAAATTTAAACAATTATTCATCTTTGCTTTGCTGCTGTTGACAGGTACTGTCAATGCGCAAAACAAGCACAGCAAGACATCAAAGTTCAAAAGCTATAAGGGGTTGATCATGGCCGGTTATCAGGGTTGGCACAATGCAGCCGAAGATGGGGCGGGCAGAGGCTGGTACCATTACCAGTCCAGGGGTAAATTTGAACCCGGAAGCACCAATGTGGACCTTTGGCCTGATGTGAGCGAACAGGAAAAAGTATACAAAACATCTTTTGTTCATGCAGATGGAAGCGCTGCTTATCTGACCAGTGCCCATGATGCATCAACTGTGGAAACACATTTTCGATGGATGAAGGAATATGGTCTGGACGGCGTATTCATGCAGCGTTTTGTGGCGGAGATCAGGGGCAGATCCGGCCGGAATCATTTCAATACTGTTCTGGGCAATGCCTTAAAATCATCTCAAAAATATGGCCGTGCAATATCCGTAATGTACGACCTCTCCGGGATGCGGGACAGTGTCGATGTTCCGGTACTGATCAATGACTGGAAAAACCTGGTAGACAGCATGAAGATCACCGGCAAGGGTAATAATCAGACTTATCTTTATCATAACGGAAAGCCACTGGTGGTGATCTGGGGCGTCGGATTCAATGACAGGCGAAAATATACATTGAAGGATGTAGATAAGATCGTGGATTTTTTAAAGAACGATCCTGTTTACGGGGGCTGCTCAGTGATGCTGGGTGTACCTACTTATTGGCGTGAATTTGGAAATGACACGGAAAAGAATCCTTTATTGCATGAGATCATCAAAAAGGCAGATATTGTCCATCCATGGACAGTCGGAAGATATGGTAATGAGATTGCTTACAACAAGTATTCGGAAGCGCAAAAAGGCGATGTGCTGTGGTGTAAGCAAAACAAGCTGGACTATGTTGGTGTGGTCTTTCCGGGATTCAGCTGGCACAATATGAACCCAAGATCACCGTCAAACCAGATCCCGAGAAACAGGGGTACATTTTTCTGGAAGCAGCTGTCTACTGCCATCCAGAATGGTACAGAAATGCTTTACGTGGCCATGTTTGATGAAATAGATGAGGGTACTGCCATATTTAAGATCGCTAAGAACCCACCGGTAGGTGCCAGTACTTTTGTGAAATTTGAAGATGATGTCCCGTCGGACTATTATTTGTACCTGGCTGGATATGCCGGGAAAATGCTGAGAAAACAGGTTCCTTTCAGAGCTGATGTACCACCTCCCGTAAAGAAAAAATAATTTATCCCGCAGGCACTCAGTCAATCCTAACGGGGAATTCACGGTATCCTGTGCCAATGGTCCAGCGTACTTTGTATTCCCCTTTAAAGAACATTTTTTTAGCCGGATCTTTTCCGTCCCAGGTAAAAATAAACGTATTTTCACCGACTTTTCCATTGAAAAGATTGCTAAGAAGTTTATTGTTTTTTGAGTAAAGGTCGATCTGCAGTATACCTGGCTGCCATGATTTACTAATGAGCATGGAACTCTTGCCTTTTGGGATGTGGTGGGGAAGAACTGTAGCCAGATAAAGTTCTTTACTTTCGCTGAAATCTATTAAAGGAACGTTTACCGGCGTATGGACATATTTTCGTTTGAAACCAGGCGGGTTTCCGATGAGGCTGCTCTCATATGCAAGACGTTCATCAGATTTGTTCGGGTTTTTAAATTTCAAGGCATACAGATCCCTTATGGTCTGGTCAAAATCGAGTAGTCCCGTCCAGAGTTCACCTGTGTTCTTTGCCTCAGCTCCATGTCCGTATACGGATTTGAAGCCGCCGGCTCCGGTAGTATCTCTTTCTGCACCCTGACCATTAGAATTGATAAAACGGGGATTTTGCCTGTCTTTGTTCCACATGATATTCAGGTTAGTGCTGATGATCCTTTTCATGTCCTGTTCATCAAATACAATCCCATAATGGTAGGCTTCTGCTATTTTTTCTACTTCACCTGCCTGGTATCCTGAGCGAAAAGGGTGCACCCATACGCCGTGTTTCGTGTCTTTTTTCACCAGATCGACATCGGCAGGAGTAAGGGGTTCAAAGTAGTTCCAGCAATAATGACCGTTGAAATACTGAAAATGGCTTTTGAAGGTAAAATAGATCCGCTGGGCCCGGTCCCTGTAAGCTTTTTTGGCTGTAAGTCTGTACAGGCGTAAAAATACCTGCCCGGCGTCCAGTTGTTTGTTGAAAGGGTGGCTTATTCCGGTACGGATTACTGTCGTATCGGTAATCCAGCGGCTGAGGTCACCGGGTTTCAGAAATTTATTGAACCCGATATATGAGCCATAGGGCCCATCTTCATACCAGGTGCCGCGTTTGTCCCATTTTTCCACAAATTCTCTGCTGGCCAAAGCGACATAGGCATTGGCTTTTGCACTGTAGGCTTTATTCAGATTCTTTTGTTCGAGGACAAGGACGCTGAAATCCAGCAGTCCTTTAAAGATAATGGCATCGCCGACCAGCGCGTCCTGCCAGTATCTATGGTCGTATTCATAAGGGCCTATCCAGCCTTTGTATCCATCTGGGTCTGTGTCCATTTTGCTGATGAGAAAATCATAATAGCTAATCCCTGCATCCAGCCATTCTGTGTTTTTTGTCAGTTCATAATATTCAACAAAGCGGCCCATATCATAAGCGGCATTCCAGCAAAAATCCTCTCCTTTTGCATTTTCCACGAAAGCCGGGTTGCGGATCATTTTTTTGGCCAGGTCAGCCGGAGATATACTAAGCTTTGCGGCGGTCTGCGCAGATGACGGGCTGTAGACAAACAAGTACAGCAGCACACAGAAAACAGAAGGCAGTAGTTTGAAACTCACAATGCTAAATATAGCAATTGGTATGAAGAACCTGACGTATTCTGCCTGCTAATTTGTCATTTTTATACCCTATCAGTAATGCAGTTAAATCTTAGATTTGAAATAAAAGATAACTTAACTATCATCGCAATGGAAATCATCTCAATAGACAATGACATCAAAGTTATGTATGTTACTGCAACAACCTTTCCAGAGGGCGTAATGGCCGCTCACGAAAGGCTTCATGCTTTAATTCCTTATGCTGAAAACAGAAGGTATTTTGGTCTGTCAAGACCGGAGGGCAATGGGGGTATCGTTTACAGGGCCGGCGCAGAAGAACTAAGTGACAGAGAGGCTGAACAATTTAATCTGGAGAACATCACGTTAAAAAAGGGGAGCTATGTGAGCCTGCTGGTTGAAAATTTCATGAAAGATATTTCCAGTATTGAAAAAGCTTTTAATCAGTTGCTTACACATCCTGAGCTTGATCCTCAGGGCTATTGTGTGGAGTTATATCTTAGTCAGAAGGATGTGCAATGCATGATCAGGCTTGAATGAGCTGCTGCAGGTTTTTTATTTCAGAAAAAGGGATGGCAAAATTGTCAATAAAAATGTAGATTGGTTCTTTAACCAAATGTAGATAGCATGTCTGAAATAAAAGATGAAACGCAGCTCATGGAAATTGCTAAACAGCTGAGCTGTCCAAGCGGTGAATATGGGATTCTGACTGCTCAGAATATGGCCTCACATAACAATAACATGATATCTGAAGCCATCCTTGGCCTGGCGCTGACTGATAAACAACGTGTTCTGGAAATTGGGCCTGGCGGGGGAAATCACGTGCCTAAGGTGTTTAAGCAGTCAAAAGATTTGAAGTACTATGGTGTAGACATTTCCGAACTTATGATCATTGAATCGGTTAAAGCAAACCACGAGCTGGTAGATTCTGGACAGGCAACTTTTACACTTGCAAACGGGAAGACACTGGTTTTTTTTGATGAGTTTTTTGACTGTGCATTTACTGTGAATACAATCTACTTTTGGGATGAACCCAAGGCTTATGCGCAGGAGATCATGCGTGTGATCAAACCTGGCGGGCTTTTTAGCGTTGCGTTTGCTCCGAAAAACTTTATGGAGAAACTGCCGTTTACTAAATATACATTTCAGCTGTATAGCCTTGAAGAGGCACAGGCCATTTTTGTTTCCGCAGGATTTATTATGCTCAACTCGGACAGCCACCAGGAAACCATTATGAGCAATGCGGGTCAGACCATTGACCGGGAGTTCATTATTCTGATCCTTCGAAAACCTTTTGATGAATAATACCACCAAATACATTAGCGAGATCGTTAACAAGCTCTGTGATGCAGCACCCATGGATAAGGTATCGGGGCACAAGGACTTAAAAAAGTATATTGGTACCAGCTACGACCTG
>NZ_DATHGC010000322.1:0-2838 GCF_035317785.1 Pedobacter sp.
TTTTGTGATAACGTATTTCTCGTTCCTTCTACGTTCATCTGCCCCACTTTATAATTGGTGTTTAAGGCATACTTGTCGCTGTCCCATTTGTTTTCATAATGCAGGCCGCCGTTATTTACCGCAGGGATTCCCTGGCCGTTGTAACGGCCGTCCCAGGAACTGAATTCATCGCCATCATTGAACATCATAATGCCTCCGTCTGCCATCACTTCCATATTGTTGTTGCCTGAATATTTATCGCTGTCGCTCCAGCCCAGGCCCGTCTGCCCGGTATTGCCAAAGATACCATACCCGGCAATCCTTTGCTTGCCTTTGAAGGCGTTGAACATGATCTGGTTCTGGTAGAATTTGTCTGTCCCTATGCCTGCTTCTGCTTTGCCAAAATAGCCGTTCTTTTTATCTTCTTTGAGTTTAATGTTGATGGTTTTGGTCTTTTCGCCGTCGTCGATTCCTGTAAAAGTAGCCTGGTCACTTTTTTTATCGTAAAGCTGAACTTTATCTACCATATCACCGCGGATGTTTTTGGTGACCAGTGTCGGGTCGTCACCAAAAAATTCTTCGCCGTCTACCAGTACTTTGTTAACGGTTTCACCCTGTGCGGTGATCTTTCCATCCTTGTCTACCTGTATGCCGGGCAGTTGTTTGAGCAGGTCTTCGACCTTAGAGTTTGGGGTGATGTTATAACTTCCCGCATTGAACTCCGTGGTGTCGCCCTTGATTTTGATGGCTGCAGCCTTGCCTTTTATGATGACATCGGCCAGTAAGGTCGCCTTGAGGATGAGGTTAAGTTTTCCAAAATCCCTGCTGCTGTGTGCAGAGTCCAGGGCAAACTCTTCCACATAATCCGCATAACCCGGATAGGTGACCAGTAAGATAAATTTGCCCGGTTTCAGGCTGTTCAGCGTAAAACTTCCTTCAGCATCGGCACGGGTATATTTTACAAGAGTCGAATCTTTTTGGTGGAGGAGTGTGATCGTAGTGTTGACCAGCTTGTAGGTCGCCATACTGTCAGTTACGCTGCCTTTAACCATGTATTGCTTTTGGGCAAACAGCATTGGGGCGCATAGCAATAGTATCAGCGTTGTGAGAGCGGATAATTTCATCGGGTAACAATTAGGTAATCCGAAGGTATAACTAAATCTTTAGTAATAAAATACCTGGTGTGTTAAATTTTGTTAAAATTAAAAAGACGCTCATTGGAACAAAGTTTCCGCTAATTGCTGATTATAGTAAAGTAGTAAGTTCTTATTAACTTTGCTTATGTTGAATTCTGAAACGTCCAGTCCCGCCGAACTTGCGGCGAGGTTTGTAAACTATACATCTAAACATATATTTCTGACGGGAAAGGCCGGGACGGGGAAGACAACTTTTCTCAGGAACCTGATAGACCTGACCCATAAAAAGGCCGTGATAGCTGCGCCAACAGGTATAGCTGCGATCAACGCGGCCGGGGTAACCGTCCATTCGCTTTTTCAGCTGCCCTTTGGGACTTATCTGCCCAAACAGCCGGCTGCAGATGGAAGCCACTACGATCAGCAATACAATACCCCGAAATCTATTGTCAGGCATCTGAATATGAATGCTGCAAAGCGCAAGGTACTGCTGGATATGGAGCTGCTGATCATCGATGAGGTGAGTATGCTCAGGGCTGACCTGCTGGACGCGATAGACATGGTATTAAGGTACGTCAGGAGAAACAATACGGCCAGTTTTGGTGGTGTACAAGTGCTTTTTATCGGGGACATGCACCAGTTGCCACCTGTGGTGAAAGGCAATGAATGGAACCTGCTTGCTGAATTTTATAAAAGTGTGTATTTTTTTGATGCCCTGGCCCTGCAGCAGGACCCGCCTGTATACATTGAGCTGGAAAAAATATACAGGCAGGCCGATCAGGTATTTATAGACCTGCTGAATAACCTGCGGAACAATAGGGTTACTGCCGAAGATGTTGCGTTATTGGAAACCTATTATAAAGCAGATTTCAAACCCTCGCTTGATGATAAGTACATTACATTAACCACGCACAATAATAAAGCTGATGCGCTGAATAAACAGAGCCTGGATGAACTCAGTGTCCCTTCGTACCTGTACAAAGCCAGGATTGAAGATGATTTCAGTGAGTTTTCCTATCCTGCGGAGCAGGTACTTGAGCTGAAGATCGGCGCGCAGGTCATGTTCATCAAAAATGACCCGACAGGAGAGCAGCGATTTTTTAACGGCAAAATAGCCACGGTGGTCTCACTCAAATCAGATTTGATAGAAGTTCAGGCCGATGGGAGTAAGGAAAAGATCGTACTGGAAAAATACACCTGGAAAAACATAAAATATACTACTGATAAAGTTACCGGAGAGATTGAAGAAGATCTTGCAGGAACCTTTACACAATATCCGCTGAAACTGGCCTGGGCCATTACGGTGCACAAAAGTCAGGGTCTGACTTTCGATAAGGCGATCATTGATATCGGAAATGCCTTTGCGCCCGGGCAGATCTATGTGGCATTGTCACGTCTGAGATCTTTGGACGGTCTGATCCTTACTTCACAGATTGGGGGGACAGGTATTCGTCAGGACCAGAATGTGACTTCATTTGCTAAAAACAAGCCTGAAATTGCCAGTTTGCAGCAATGGGTAGAGCAGGAAAGCGAAGTATTTTTAAGGACGTACCTGCAGCGGTGTTTTGATTTGAGCGCACTTGACAATTACGTCTATGATCACATACATTCCTATACCAAAGACATACACCGGTCTGCAAAACAAAAGCACCATAAGTGGGCTGAGAAGTTGTCAAAGGACCTGATCGCTGTCAGGGCAAATGCAGATAAATTCATGGCCCAGGTT
>NZ_DATHGC010000323.1:0-43451 GCF_035317785.1 Pedobacter sp.
TTAGTGGTGCATTATGTGAATGGTGAAGAGGTTTTACGGTATGAAAGACCACAGTCTGACCCCGTTGGCGGAGCCGAAGAAGGTGCGCTCATAAAAGGCGGCAGCATTTCCCTTCAAAGCGAAAGCCATCCTGTAGATTTCAGGAAGGTAGAGCTCATAGATCTTGAAAAGTACGCCAAAAATCCGGCAGAATTACAAGAGGTGATCAAAAAACTAATGGCAGAAAAGAGGGTTGCCAAACAATAATTTTTGGCTTATTCCATCCCGAAGGTTTGATTCTTGTAATTAATCGTTTGAATTTTACAATGCTTTGCTTCGGGTTTCATTTATTTTTACATCAATAATTAGCATATTATGATAGCAGCAAAAGCATACGCGGCGCAAAGCCCCGAAACGAATCTGGCTCCCTGGAATTTTGAAAGACGTGAAGTAGGGCCTCACGATGTACAATTTGACATTTTATTTTGCGGCGTTTGCCACTCGGACCTGCACCAGATCAAAAATGACTGGTTTCCCGGAATATTCCCGATGGTTCCCGGTCATGAGATCGTTGGCCGTGTGACTAAGGTAGGTAATCATGTAAAAAACTTTAAAGTGGGTGACCTGGCTGGCACAGGATGTATGGTTGATTCCTGTCAGGTCTGTGAAAACTGTAAACAAGACCTCGAACAGTACTGCCTGGAAGGCAATACACCAACTTACAACGGTTTTGAACGGGACGGTAAAACGCCCACATATGGCGGCTATTCAAACACCATTGTTGTCAGAGAAGAGTTTGTGCTGCACATATCAGATAAACTGAACCTCGCAGCTGTAGCCCCCTTATTGTGCGCTGGTATTACCACCTACTCACCACTGAGATACTGGAAGGTAGGTAAAGGTCATAAGCTTGCGGTATTGGGCCTGGGCGGACTTGGCCATATGGCGGTTAAATTTGGAGTGGCTTTTGGTGCCGAGGTAACCGTACTCAGTACCTCACCTAAAAAAGAGGAAGATGCGCGAAAACTTGGCGCCCATCATTTCGTAGTGACCACAGATCCTGACCAGGTAAAGGCAGCCGGAGGTACATTTGATTTTATACTGGACACGGTGTCTGCTCCCCACGATTTTAACATGTACCTCTCTTTACTCAGAACCAATGGCACTATGATTTGTGTAGGCGTGCCACCTGAACCGGCGCAAGTGGCTGCATTTAGTTTACTCGGCGGTCGTAAAAGCCTGGCGGGATCTGGTATTGGCGGTATTGCCGAAACCCAGGAAATGCTGGATTACTGTGCGGAGAACAACATTGTCTCGGACATAGAAATGATTGATATGAAAGATATTCAAACTGCTTATGATCGAATGATAAAGGGAGATGTCCGTTACCGGTTTGTAATTGACATGGCTACTTTATAGCGCTGGTTTATTTATTTACGAAAGCTATTGCCATCCCATCGTATTCCTTAGCTCCTACGGTTTGCAATATGGTGGCAGTAACTTTCGTATTTTCAGACAGCACCTGGTTTAGACGCCTTACTCCTGCTACCCGGTCATCGCTGCTATTCTCGTCCAACACTTTTCCTTCTCTGATCACGTTGTCACAGATAATCACTGCTCCTGGTCTTGCCAGATCTAGCGCAGCTTCAAAATATTCTTTATAAGGCGGTTTATCGGCGTCGATAAATATCAGATCAAAGTTTGTTTCACCGGACTCTTTGAGCTGCTCCATCACTTCAGATGCTTTTCCAACGCGTAAATCCACCTTCTCCAAAAGTCCCGCATTTTCTATATTTTTCCGGGCAATACTGGCATGATGGGGATCGAACTCAACTGTAACGATCTTGCCACCTGCAGGAAGTGCCCTGGCCATCCATATTGTACTATACCCGCCGAGAGTTCCAAGCTCCAGTATTTTTTTAGCATTGCACATTAATGCAATGACCTGCAAAAATTTTCCCTGGTTTGCGGTGACGCTGATTTGTGGCATATCAGCTTCATCCAGTGACTTTATCGTCTGCTGAAGAACTTCATCTTCAGGCGCCAGCAACTGGCTGATATAAAGGTCTACTTTTTCAAACATTTGTTGATCCATACACAAATATAAAATTCAATCATTAAATTGCCTTTATAATTATGAAAAAGTCATCGCTCTTCTTGTTCGTTTGTATCGTGTTGCTGATGACAGGATGTGATCAGAAATCTCAAAAAGAAAGGATCTCGGGCATTCCGGACCCCAAAAAGCTCAATGAAACTTATGTAAGTAATCCGGATCAGTTGCTTAGCCCGGAAACTGTTTCTGGTCTCAATGCAAAGTTAAGTGCCCTTGATCAGGCAGGGACTGCACACATTGATGTCGTATTTGTAAAAACCATCGGAGAACTCGTTCCAAAAGAAGTTGCGCATGAGTTATTCAATACCTGGAAGATCGGAGACAAAGAAACCAATAATGGTCTGCTGATCCTGATTGTTCAGGATCAGAAACGGATTGAGTTTGAAACAGGTTATGGCCTTGAGGGTGTTCTTCCTGATGTAATCTGCTACCGGATCCAGCAGCAATATATGATCCCATACGCAAAGCTAAATGACTTTAACAGCGCTGTTAAACAAGGAGTTGATGCAGTAATTAGCCATCTCACTTCCAGTCCGGCTCCCAATTCGCCCGACACAACGGGTTCGCAGGAGTTAACGATAGTGCCGCCGGAGTCTCTGCAAAGCCTGACAGATACGGATCTCGCCTATAACAGTCAGGAGCCAGGTGATGTTTATTCATTGATTTTAGCTGTGATCTACTTTGTAATCTCGATCATAACAGGAATTGCCCTTGTCAAAAAAGCGAGTCTGAGAATTCTGATCATTTTGTTTATTTTCATAGCGCCGGTTCTTTTTGTCGTTCACCTGAATCTTAATTATCCGGTTTCCTGGCATAATCTCAGGGCATTAATGATCGCCTATATCTTTCTGCTGATCTATACTCATATTCATATCTTCTTACTCAACTGGATATCAGCACCTTCATTTAAAGCGGGAAACCAGCATGAACAGTATCTGATGCGGCGCAACACTTTTGCGTCTATGGAATGGGTAGTAAAGGTATTTGCTTTTCCTTTCTTGTGGCTGTTCTGGAAAAAACATCAGGATCGATTGGAATCATTGAGGTATGAAAACATCAATTGTGAGCATTGCGGAAGGATAATGATTTTAACGAACGAGGCAAAGGATGATGAATTTCTATCAAAGGGACAGGCAAAAGAGGAGGAAATCCTTTCGGTTGACTATGATGTATGGGTGTGCAAAGATTGCGGATTAAACAAAATTCTGGATTACAGTAATTTGAAATCAAAAGCCAGGGAATGTACACAATGTCATTTCATTACTGCATTATTTTCAAGACGTGAAACAATAGAACCGGCCACCACGTCCAGTCAGGGCTACGGATACGACTATTTTGGCTGCGCGAATTGCGGAAAAGAGACCCATGAACAGTTTATCATACCAAAAATATCTACGTCGAGCAGTTCCTCCTCTTCTTCCGGAAGTTCGTCGGGCAGCAGTTCATCAAGCAGCGGGGGTTCTTCGGGTGGAGGCGGTGCGGGAAGCAGTTGGTAAGCGCTTTATTCCTTCTTCTTAAAGAGACCTTTCAGTTTATCAGACAACGCGCTTTTTACCTTTTCCGTTGCCTGGGTCTTAAGTGTATCTGCTTTAGCCTGCACAACGGCCTTAAGTTCTTCCTTTTTCTCGGAAATGACCTGACTGGCCATAGTTTTAGCTTCTGTTTTAGCATCACCTGCGGCGTACTTCAAGCTGATGGTAGGTTTCAATATGGTACCACCCAGCGTCGCATTCACTTTTATAGTTTCACTGAGCGCCACACTTGTCCCCGCTTTGTTGTTTAGCTTGGAGATGAAGGCATTTGCTGTCTGATTGGCTTTGGCACCAAGCAATGCCCGGGGCACATTTAAACCCAATTGATAATCGATACTCTGATCCAGGCCGTTTGACCCCTGGACGTTCATGACTATACCTTCTTTCTTTATGTCAAACGGGGATACATTTAACCGGCCGTTTTCAATCCTGAACTTAGTAAGTACATTGTTCAGTTCCAGCTTCTTAAATTTATCAGCGCTTAATGCAGAAGCAAGCTTATTCAGTGGCTCAAATCCATCGAGTACCGCCTGGATGATATTCGTTAGTCCTGCTGCATTAATCGACGAATACACCGGCATCATGTGCTCATCAAGGTCTGAATTAAACTTCAGATTGGTAGAAAAAACGCCCTTCGCAAATTTAGCTACAGGAGCGAGCAATTTAACAGTATTAAATGCATTGAATGCTTTTTGAATGTCCATTTTTTCAATGCCAAAATCTATGTCGACCTTAGGTTTTTTAGGATCAATCGTTGCGTAAGAACCATTCATATTGATTTTACCATCCAGCATATTCATGCCCATATCTTTAAAGTATATGGTTTTATCTTTTACAACCAACGTACCCTTTGCATTACTGATATCGTAATTATCATATAAAATACGGCCGGCGTTTGCCGTAAGATTAAAATCTATGTTTCCGGGAACCTCAAACACGGAAAGCTTCGCATCGCTTTTCACTCCCTTTTCCCCCTTCTCCGGAGTACCAACCAATTCATTGACATCAATCAATCCTGATGATACATTGAAATTTCCCTGTAAAGCCTGGTTCTTTTTAAAGAAATAGCTCAGGTAATTATTTACAGATCCATTTGCCTTAAAGTCACTTCTTCCGACCTTAGCTGTTAGTCCGGACAGGATGATATTTTTCGGGCTAAAATTCATTTTTGCAGATGATATGCTTACCGGCATGGGTACATTTTTTCCTGAGTAGTTGAAATTGCCGGCCAGCATCTGTCCCGACGCCTTAAACGCTTCATACCGCCCATTGTCAATTGCTGACTTCCGCCCGGCGGCCTGCACATCGGCATCCAGAATACCGCTCAAAGTCATGTCTTTCATTGGAAAGATGGCCGTCAATTGTTTCAAATCCAGCTTGCCTTTTAATGCCAGATCGACAAAAGGATCCGTGACGGGATTTTTAAGTAACAACCGTCCATCTATAGGTGCCACACCAAATTCCAAATGGAAAGCCGGCACGTTTACTACGGTATGGTCTATTATTCCGTCCAGGTTACTGATCTGAGATTTAACCCGGATGTTATTAATTGCCGAAGGCAAGGAAGGATATTTGATTTTACCGTTTTCTATCGAAAGGTTTACATGAAAAGCCGGAAGTGATTTTTCATTATAGGTTCCCTTGGCTGTACCATCCATCGCAAATTTACCGGTCGCTTCCATATCTTTAAAATTGCTTGCATAAATTGCAGGGATCAGCGAGAGGAAGTTCTTAAGTTCGGACTGCTTTGCGTCAAACTTAAAGTCCATCACTATGTCTGTTTCATTAGGCATGGACAGATAGCCCACAGCCGACAATAACAATTCATTTAACTGAATTTTATTCTCCGCAAAGCTGAATTTCATGTTTTTCATATCCATGTCAATGGGCAGCGCCGCGTTTAACTCTACCTTATTGAGATATGGAATGCCACCATATTTAACCGTCAGTTTTTCTATATCTGACAAGGTCTGCAACTTAAACAGATCTTCTGTAAAGTCACCCTTACCCGAGTGATTCAGGTTTTCCATCTGCATGAAAAAGTCTAATGAAGCATCATCATAGATTACATTTCCTTTTTCAATCGCATATTTCTGCAATGCCACTTTAAAGTTGGCTTTAGCCGTATCGGCATCTGGGGAAGTTAAACTGTCAGGCTTTGCGATGTCCCAGTTTGCTTTTCCGCTTTTTAAAACTTTAGCTAAAATAGTTGGTTGATCCAGATTAATAGAATTAATCTGGTAAGTGTCTCCCTTGACTACACTCATCAGATTGACATTCAATTGCAGCTGTTTGATGTTTGCGAGTGTGTCTTTGGCAAAACTATCCACACCAACAACAGTCAGGTTATTAATCTTAATTCCTAAATCAGGAAAAGTGCTGATCAGACTTAGATCAAGATCTTTAAAATCAACTTTCGCATTGACGCTTTCATTGATCGATGATTTGATCTTTGCATTAATTTCCTTTTTAAAAAATAAAGGAACGGCTACAGCAGCCGCAATTAACACGGCGAATATGACAGCAACGATAATAACTATTTTCTTAAACATGGCTTTCTTACAATAAAAGTTGCAAGATAGGCATATTTACCTTTGTTCAAACTGCTGGCGCAAACGCTGAATTTCTCTCAATGCATCAGCTATGCCCGCCCGCTGCGTTTTCAGCAGATTCAAATGATCTGCGTGTGTTTCGGGATCAACTATAAGCTGGTCATACTTATCCAACGCCTCGTTTTCGCCTGTTTCTACAGCACTTAGAATGGCAACATCTTCTTTAATACTCAAGGCTTGTTTAATCTCGATCCAGGTGCGGTGTATCGCCCCCAGCAGCCCCCCGGTTTCGTTATCGGAGTCACCTCCATGCTGTGCGATGTGGTCTTTCAATTCCATGGCATAGCCCGCCCTCTGGGCCGAAAATTTTAAAAAAACACCTTTTAATTCAATACTGTCTGTATTTTCACTGGCCGTTTCATAGCCTTCTTTTCCGTCATTCAGGATATTTATCAATCCTTTCAGATCGCTGACAATTTCGCTGTCGTTTTCCATAACTTCTGATTTATAATTCAATAACCCCTTTTGCACACTAATGGTTTTGATTAGCTTTACCCGATGGAAAACGTTAACGACAATCCGTATGTGCAGTTCAATGCAAAAATCTGGAATGACTGGAAAAAAGATGGGGTTAAATATGTCAAACTGGTAGAATTGGAAACAGACCTTTCTGTTAAATTTTTTGAACTGATACCAGACTCTGAAATCCCGGATTCAGACGAGACGATTTACCCCATTCATTCAGAAGATATTGAAGAGCTGCTGGAACCGCTCCCTAAGGTCAAATTCCTGGTGCATAAAATATACCTCGACGAAGAAGGGTAAACTTAATCAAATGATTTTTTAGTACTCTTTATCTTGTGCAGGTCCTCCGCAGCATCAATAGAGTGTGATTTATGAATATCTTCATCTTTCTCTGAGATCTCAGCCAGTTTTTCATAATACTTGTGCAGCACATCGAGTTCAGATTCTGTAAGGTCTTCTATATCCACCATCCTGTTACTGGCGTGCCTGCTTGCTGCAATCAACTCGTTCAGTTTCAGCTGTATCGCTTTTGAATCCTTATTTTGTGATTTTTGAATCAAAAAGACCATCAGGAATGTAATGATGGTAGTGCCGGTATTGATCACCAGCTGCCACGTATCAGAATAATTGAATATAGGGCCCGTAATCACCCAAACGATAATGACCAATGAGGCTACACCAAAAGCCACAGGACTGCCTGTCCAATTGGTAATTTTGGTGGAAATATGCTCAAAAAAATTGTGTTTGCTTCTTTTCATTTATTCCTGGTGTTAGAAGATATTTTACAATAACGTCTAATTTTTATTCATAAACAAAGCCCTTTGTATTTTGTTCTAACTCTAAATTATATTTAATGGAACCACATGTTTACTGGATGTTTATTTTGGCTCTTCCTGTCGCCTGCATTGCATGGACGGTAACAAAGGAAGAAGTGTTTAAGGAAATAAGGGAGTACTGCGTCAACAAGTCCAAAACCTGTCGGTATATTTTTGAAAGGAAATTCTTTTATCTTTTCACCTGCGAATACTGCTTCAGTCATTATGTAACCGTCCTGGTATTGTTCATTAGCAAATATACTTTACTCTACCCCGACTGGAGGGGGTATTTTATTGCCGGCTTTTCAATCGTGTGGATCGCTAATGTTTACATGAGCATTTACAACCTTATCCGCATTGATCTGAAAAAAGAAAAGCTTCAGGCTCAAAAAGAAGAGGAAAAATTAAAGAATGGTGACCTTAGCCCCTGATGATTGGTAACAGGTTATTTTATATCTTTATATGGTTATTTTGATTGTAGCGTTACAAATCGTTAATGTGTACGTCTAACATAGAAACAGAATTGTATAAAGAGATATGAAAAAGACCATACTTGATCTTTCTGAAAGTAAGGGGTGTCCTATTGAAGTGGATTCCGCAATCTCTTTTGTACCCTTTATTGAGTATTTAAGGAGAAAAGTCAAGGAAGAAAATACTGTTAAAGCATTCCTTTATAAAAACGCACTCCAGGAATTTGAAGCGCAAATTTCAGATGAGGAAGATATTTCGCTGGATAACATCTATAAGTTTGAGCTGCTGCTTGAGCACATGTATGCCTGTCTGTCTCCTACGCTTGCAACCGAAGACACACTTGCCTGGGGATTATGTTTTCCTGTCCAGCCCATTACCTTTTATGGTACCGATCTGATGTACCATTTACTCGAAACCAAAAACCATGATCACAATGCTTATGTGATATCAAAAACTCCTGAAGAACATTATAAAGAACGCCTGCAGCTTTTGTATTCGTTTATACTTAAAAAACTGTACAATTTTCAGCCTCCGGTCAAAACACACCAGTTTCATACAGGCATAAAAACTGATACTGGTCTGCAGGAATTTTTCCACGTACAGATCAACACCGACTTTATTGACGTAAAGGCTAAAGAAGAGCTGCCGCAATTGACCATCAGAGAGTTACAACAATACCTCTCAGATGAATCGGGGCTTGATACACTTCAGCATCTGCTGCCTTTAAGTCTTTTTGAATTTCGGGGCATTTCAGTGCTTACAGTATCCGATGTAACCGCCTTGCATGCTGTTGAAAATATAAAAAAAGTAAGGCTTACACGGAGCCCGGGTGCCGAAGAGGCATCTTATGCTGAAGTGATCCAATCACTAAAAACCCTGGTACAAAACAACAATATCCATTTTGACCTTTTCCCCTTTGTAAAAGTCAACAATAAAATGGTTTACGGATATGTAAAGGGCGGTAGCGGTGTATTGTTTTCTGTCTGGGGAGAGCAAACCCTCAGTCCTGAAACTTTTCAGCAATATGCAGAAGGTTATGCCGCAAATCCCAACTCTTTCTATTCTCCCGATATTTTGGCAGAAAGCAAGGAAATGTTTCCCTGGCTGGACAAATTCATAGCTCTCGGTGTCAGGTCTCTTGCCCTTATACCCGTATTTTATGACCATGCGGTAGTTGGTGTACTCGGCATGCACACCTGGTCAGGTGAAGCTTTTGACGAAACAACATTATCTCTTCTGGAACCGGCATTGAATCCGATAGCGCAGCTGCTGCAGGTTTATATTGACGAGTTCAACCTGGAAATTGAAAATATAATTAAAGAAAAATATACTTCTATTCAGCCGTCGGTACAGTGGAAATTTAATGAGGCTGCGTGGCATCACCTGCACGACAAGAAAAAACACCTGCCGGCAAGGAATGAAAGTATTGGTTTCAACAATGTATACCCTTTTTATGGAGCCATAGACATTCGAAATTCTACTGCAGAAAGAAACAGTGCCAGCAAAGCAGACCTGGGATTACACCTGAGTATGCTGGAGGAAACTTTGCTGTCTCTAAGATCCCATGATCAATCCTCATTAATTGAAGAAATGTTGTTCAATTGCAAAAAATGGAATGGGATCCTGAAAGAGGGAGAGCTCAATACCACGGAAGAAAATAATCTGAACATATTTTTAAAGGAAGAAACTACTGAATACCTGCGTCACGTAGCCCAAACCCAGCCAAGGGCAAAAGAAATGATTCAAAAATATTTGGAGATCATGTCGTCAGGCAACGGAGAGGTCTACAAAAACAGGCAGGCTCTGGAAGTTTCGATGCAGATGATCAACACCGCCATCAACAATTATTTTGAGGCGGAAAAAGAAAAACTGCAATTGACTTATCCGTGTTATTTCGAAAAATTCAGGACTGATGGCGTAGAATATGATATTTATATTGGTCAGTCCATTGCCCCGGATAGACCGTTTAGCAATTTTCACCTTAAAAATCTCCGGCTCTGGCAACTTTCTTCAATGACCCATGTAGTTAAAATGATGAAACAACTCTTGCCTGATCTGCCTGTTAAGCTGTCAACAACACAATTGATTTTCATACACAATCATACCATTGACATCAGCTTCAGGGCAGACGAACGAAAGTTTGATGTAGAAGGAGCGTACAACATCAGGTACCAGATGATCAAAAAAAGGATAGACAAGGTATTAATAAGGGGCTCGCAGGAAAGACTGACACAGCCGGATAAGCTTGCTTTGATCTATTTTAACAGGAGGGATATTGAAGATTACCTTCCTTTTGTGAAATACTTGCAGGAAACAGGTGTTTTACATGCGGACACAGAAGACCTCGAACTCGAAGATCTGCAGGGACTAAGCGGATTGAAAGCGCTGCGTGTATTGGTACTATAGCCATAGATATGTCAATTATTTGCAAAAACCGAAACATATATAATTTTGTGTATATTTTTGACTATAATAACCATTTAGTCAGAACTTATGAAAAAAACTATATCAGTGCTTTCATTAATTTTATTGTTGACCGCTTGCAGTGAACCCAAAATGAGACTAAGGGCATCTGAACCTAAAGAAGAAAAAAAAGCAGTTGTTTTGGAAAAAAAAGACACCGTTAAAACGGTCAAACCTTAACCCGTCAATTCTTTCATCAGTTTATCGAAATCAGCACGCATGGCAGCCAGCTCTTCCTCTACCCTGGCGAGGCGCTGTTCCAGGTCGCTGGCCGGCCGGCTGTAGTGCTCGTCATCTGGTTCTTCCCGGGTTAAATCAGGTACTCCCCCTAAAAGATGAATGTACCGGGTTTCTTTTTGTCCGGCCCTTTTTGGCAATTGCATGACATACGCAGATTCCGGACCGGCAAGTTTTTCGAGTACAGACTGTACTTCTTCAAGAGATTCAAATTCATAAAGTCTTCCGGAATTGGTATTGATCTCACCAGGAGTTTGTGCCCCTCTAAGCATCAGAAGGCCAATAACCGCAACTTCTGAAGGTAATACCGGGAAGACTATTGCAAAATTATGTTTGTATTTCACTACCCTGCTCGCTCCGCCAGTGGCCGTAGAGATCAGGCTTCTGCGCTTTAAAGTATCAAGGGTAAGTGTAACTGTCTGTTCATCATACTGGACCACTGGTTTTCGCGAAGTCTTTTGGTTGCAGGCAGCAGTAATGGCATTAATGGTCATCGGATAATACTCTGGTGTAGTCCTGGACTTCTCCATCAGTACGCCCAGTACCCTGATCTCTTCGGCATTCAGTACCGGTAAAGTAAACTGTGAGTCCATAATCTTGATTAAGAATTTGATAAAATGCGATCAATATCCTTCAGTTCGGAATCACTAAAATCAATATTATTCAAACATTTCAGGGAATCTGCCAACTGTTCTGGCCTGCTGGCACCAACCAGTACAGATGTTATCCTGTCATCACGAAGGATCCAGGAAAGAGCCATTTGAGCCAATTTTTGTCCCCTGCCCTGAGCAATTGTATTCAATTGGTTCAACTGTTGCAGTACGGCTTCTGTAATCTGATCTGACTGTAAAAATCCGTGTGGTTTTGCTGCTCTTGAATCTGCAGGAATCCCTTTTAAATATTTATCAGTAAGCAGTCCCTGTGCCAATGGGGAGAAAGGGATACAGCCCACACCTTCATTGCCGAGCAAATCCAGCAGCCCATCCTCCACCCAGCGCTCGTACATTGAGTACTTGGGTTGGTGGATCACACATGGCGTACCAAGTTCTTTAAGCAACTGAATCGCTTGAGCTGCCTCTGCCGGTTTATAATTGGATATCCCTGCGTATAACGCTTTCCCCTGACGAACAATCAGGTCCAGCGCTGACATCGTTTCTTCAAGAGGGGTATCAGGATCAGGCCTGTGGTGATAAAAGATATCCACGTAGTCCAGTTCCATTCTTTTGAGACTCTGATCCAGACTTGATACCAGGTATTTTTTAGAACCCCAGTCGCCATAAGGTCCATCCCACATGGTATAACCTGCTTTTGTGGAAATGATCATTTCATCTCTGTACCCCTGAAAATCCCGCTTCATCAACCTGCCAAAATTCTCTTCAGCTGAACCCGGAGGCGGGCCATAGTTATTGGCAAGGTCGAAATGAGTAATACCACTGTCAAATGCAAGTTTTAATATTTCAGCGCAATTTTCCAATTGGTCAACATGACCGAAATTGTGCCAGAGACCTAAGGATACTGCAGAAAGCTTTAATCCGCTTTTACCGCAGCGACGGTATTGCATGTTGTTATATCGCGAAGAAGAAGGTGTATAGGGCATATATGGAAGGAAAATAAAGTAGCGGCCGGTAAAAGCCACTACTTTACTCTTATTAGATTGAAAAATTATTTACCGCTGTTTTTCTTATCAGTAACTTCAGCACGGATTTCCTGTGCAAGCACTTTCAGGTCCTGCATCGCTTTACGCACTCTCGTTCCGGCAGCGTTGTTGCCTGCACTATAAAATTTTTCAGCATCAGCCTCTACAGAAGCCAATAATTCTTTCACTTTTGAAAATTTTTCCATGTTTTTTTGTTTTGTTTTTTAGATGAATGAAAGCCGCTTACGCGGTTTCCATGTTGTTTTGTTTTTTAGTTCAATGGAATCTGCCAAAACATTAGCCCGTACATTTTTCCATGTTTTTTAATTTATAAGCCAAATATATATTATTTTATAAATAACACGGCATTATTTACATCTCATTGCCGTTTTGGTCTTTTATGCTTTTATTTCAAAAACCTTTTATGCCTTCGTTGGTTGTTTTTTAAAACGAAGACTATCAGGCTATGGATAAACTTATACATGTTGTAGAAGATGATGATGACATTAGGTTTATTGTTGAATATATACTTATTGAATCAGGATATCGGGTTGAATCATCAGCTACTGCAAAAGAGTTTAGCGCATACATGACCCATCTCCGGCCAGATCTGATACTTTTGGATGTCATGCTTCCGGACGGAAATGGAATAGAACTTTGCCGTAATCTAAAATCCGATATAGAAACGCATGAGATCAAAATCATTATCATGTCTGCTCATGCAGCAGAAAAAGCAGTATTGGAAGAAGCTTGTGCAGATGATTTTATCAGTAAGCCCTTTGATCTTGATTATCTGATAGATCATGTTAAAAAAATCCTGCCTGCCTAGAATTATTTTCTGCCTGCCATTTTGATCATTCTTTGTGAAAGGTCTTTGCCCAGATAACCGTCTATCAGGCCGTGTACCAGGTATAGGATGGGCGTCATTAATACGGCTACCACAAATTTATAAGTGTAGTTTACTAATCCTATCGCCGCAACCATTTGCCAGCTCCAGTGGTATTGGGGGTTGAGGTAAAAAGCGATAAAAATAACTACAAAGCTATCGATAAATTGAGATACCAGTGTAGACCCCGTGGCCCTGAGCCATAACGCTCTTTCGCCAGTGATCCTTTTAATTCTGTGAAAGATCATTACATCAGCGACCTGGCCTATGATAAATGCAACAATAGAGCCTACTATAATCCACATGCCCTGGCCGAAAACACCGGCGAATGCATTGTTCATGTTAATGGCTTCGCCGTTGATATTTTGCCTGATCCAGAAATCTGACGGAGTTAAATGCATGGCACCTCCAACTACAATAAATGCATAGGAAATGAGAACTGCTGTGAGTATAGAAAGATAACGAACCTGCCTGACCCCAAAATACTCATTGATAATATCCGTCATGATGAAGATAATGGGCCAGGTCAGCACACCGGCAGACATGTTGAAAGAAAGGTTGGGTACTCCGAGCAGATCGATGTCAAATTTTTTAATGCCAAGGGTGCCTTCCACAGTAAATATTTTGACCCCAATAAATTCTGAAAGAATGGCATTGGCAACGAAAAAAGCCCCCAAAACCAATAACAGTTTACTTTCCTTTGTTTTGAAACTCATAGCAGGCTGAAATTATTAAAATATTCTGATATAACGGGATAAATATTATTTCTATTTTAGCCCGGTATGATATCAATACAATCCAAATTACCCGGTGTAGGCACCACCATTTTCACGGTGATGTCCAAGTTGGCCGAAGAGTATAAGGCCATCAACTTGTCTCAGGGTTTCCCTGATTATCCATGTGATCCCAAACTCATTACCGAGGTTACCAAGGCCATGAAAAAGGGCTTTAACCAATATGCACCAATGCCGGGGCTTCCTGCATTAAGGGAACTTATTGCCGAAAAAGCACACCACCTGTACGGGGCACCTTACGACCCGGATACCGAAGTCACCATTACTGCTGGCGGCACGCAAGCGATATTTACAGCTTTGGGCGCAAGTATTAGTCCGGGCGACGAAGTCATCATTTTTGAGCCTGCCTACGACAGCTATGCTCCTGCTGTAAAACTGCTTGGGGGATTGGTAAAACCGTATGAACTTGCGCCGCCCAACTATGAGATCGACTGGGAAATGGTCCGGAAACTGTTCTCTGCCAATACCAAAATGATCATTTTAAATAGTCCGCAAAACCCTACGGGATGTATTTTGTCTGAAAAAGACATTAAGGCACTGATCAGACTGACCAGGAATACGGATATCCTGATCCTGAGTGATGAGGTATATGAGCATATTATCTTTGATGGCCAGACCCACCACAGCATCGCCTTATATCCCGAACTGAGAGAAAGGAGCTTCATTACGGCATCTTTTGGTAAGCTGCTGCATACTACCGGCTGGAAGCTCGGCTACTGCCTCGCGCCTGAGAGATTGATGAAGGAATTCAGAAAAGTACACCAGTTTAATGTATTCAGTGTAAACACTCCTATGCAGCTGGGGATTGCGAATTACCTGAAAGACCCTTCAACCTATCTTGGTCTGTCTGCATTTTTCCAGGAAAAGCGGGACTTGTTCAGATCTCTGCTAAGCGAAACCAAATTTAAATTATTACCTTGTAATGGTTCTTACTTTCAATGCATCAGCTACGCACATTTGAGTAATGAAAAAGATAATGAAATGGCTGTCAGCCTGGTAAGAGATTATGGGGTAGCCAGCATACCGGTTTCTGCTTTTTATACAAAGCATACAGACCACAGCGTTTTGCGCTTTTGTTTTGCAAAAAAGCAAGAAACGCTGGAAAAAGCCGTTCAAAGGTTAATGAAATTATAATTTTACATCCCTTTAGATTAATATATGGAACAACCAAATTACCTGAACATCAATAATCTTAAGATTACCATTTTCCAGGCTTATTTGTTTTGGGAAAATATAGACAAAAACCTCCAGAACCTTGCTTTGAGACTTTCTATGGGCATCAAGGAAAAAACGGACCTGATCATTCTACCCGAGATGTTCAACACGGGTTTTAGTATGAATGCTGAAGCGCTGGCTGAGGAGATGAACGGAAAAACCATGCTTTGGATGGCTCAGACCGCTCAAAAATACGATTGCGTACTAACAGGAAGCCTTATCATTAAAGAAAACGGACAATATTATAACAGGATGATCTGGATGCTGCCCGACGGCACGCACAGTCATTACGATAAAAGACACTTATTTGGCCTCGGCGATGAGGATAAGAATTATTCACCTGGTCAGGAAAAGGTAACCGTTGACCTGAAGGGCTGGAAGATCAGGCTTGCGATCTGTTACGACCTCCGCTTTCCTGTATGGCTACGCAACCAAAATACAGAATATGATATTTTATTGCTGATCGCCAGCTGGCCTGACAAACGTTCCGCACACTGGAATGCATTGATTCCTGCGCGGGCAATTGAAAATCAAAGTTATGTGATCGGAGCCAATCGTGTCGGTCACGATGGTAAAGAGGTTTATCACAGTGGTCACTCACAATGCATAGATCCCATGGGGAAAACAGTTTATTACAAACCAGAGGATGAAGATCTGTATACATTCAGTATCCATTACGATGAACTTGTAAAAACCCGGCGCAGCTTTCCTTTTTTAAGAGATGCTGATCATTTTAAAATTATTAAATAATGCTCAACCGTAGAAAATTTATAAAAGCGTCTGCGCTATCGGCTTCATTGCTGGCTATTGATAAAAAAAATGCACTGGCATTCACCATGGAGCCCAGTCCTGGTTCGCCTGTAGTGATTTCAACCTGGGATTTTGGAATTCCGGCAAATAAAGCAGCATGGAAGGTATTGTCTGCCGGAGGGAGGGCGTTGGATGCGGTAGAACAAGGGGTCCATGTACCCGAAGCCGACCCTAAAATTCAGACGGTTGGCTATGGCGGATTTCCTGATCGTGACGGCCACGTGACCCTTGACGCCTGCATTATGGATGAATTTGGAAACTGCGGTTCGGTTGCCGGTATAGAACACATCGTTCACCCTATTTCAGTGGCAAGATTAGTGATGGAAAAAACACCGCATGTCATGCTGGTTGGCGAGGGTGCGTTGCAGTTTGCGCTTGAAAATGGTTTTAAAAAAGAAAACCTGCTCACTAAAGAAAGTGAGAAAGCATGGAAAGAATGGCTTAAAACAGGCAAATACGAACCGGTGATGAATATTGAGAATAAGTATGACAAGGCTGCACCCAGGAAATTGCCGGGAAACCAATACAATCATGATACGATAGGAATGCTGGCACTGGATGCGAAAGGAAATCTGTCAGGCGCTTGCACCACCAGTGGAATGGCCTATAAACTGCATGGACGTGTTGGCGACAGTCCAATTATCGGAGCAGGATTATATATAGACAATGAAATTGGCGGCGCTACTTCTACCGGTGTAGGTGAAGAAGTGATCAGAAACGTGGGCAGTTTTCTGGTGGTAGAACTCATGCGGCAGGGCCGTTCACCTGAAGACGCCTGCAAAGAGGCCGTAATGAGGATCATAAAAAAGAAGCCGGATATTGCAAAAAACATCCAGGTAGGATTTCTCGCTTTAAATAAAAAAGGTGACTATGGTGCGTATGCGATCCAGAAAGGATTCAATTACGCCGTTTGCACGGCGCAAAAAGACGATTTGCTGGTTGACGGGAAAAGTTACTATTAAAATTAAGCGGGTCTCATCATGATTAATATGGAAGTATGCGCCAACTCACTGCGTTCTGCACTCGCGGCACAGGAAGGTGGTGCAATACGTGTTGAGCTTTGTGACAATTTACCTGAGGGCGGTACTACGCCCAGTTATGCTCAGATTGCGCTGGCAAAAAAAATACTGGATATACAAATCTACCCCATCATCAGGCCGAGGGGCGGTGATTTTCTATATACTGATCTGGAGTTTGAGCTGATGAAGGCAGATATATCCATGTGCAGGTCGCTTGGCTGCAATGGGGTAGTTATCGGTATTTTAAAAGCAGACGGCACAGTGGATGTCACACGGTGCAGGCAGCTGATCAACCTGGCCGGCCCTATGGGTATAACTTTTCACCGGGCTTTTGACATGAGCAATGACCTGTTTAAGGCACTGGAAGACATTATTGAACTGGGTTGCGAACGCATTCTCAGTTCCGGTGGAGAAGCTTCGGCATTGCAGGGTGCTGAAGTTCTGGCCGCGCTGATCAATCAGGCCGGACGTCGAATCAGTATCATGCCGGGCGCTGGCATATCCGCTCAAAATATTTCCGAGCTCATCAGGATGACAGGTGCCAGAGAGTTTCATGCTTCTGCCCGTAAAACGGTGAAAAGCCATATGGAATTCAGGAATCCAAAACTGAACATGGGCGCCCTTGCAGATGAATTCAGCTATGATGTGACGGACAGCCGTACGGTAAAAACCTTAATTGAACTGGCCAATAGTGTAGAATAAAATCTTATCTTTGCGCCACTGATGAAGCATATACGTAATTTCTGCATAATTGCACATATTGACCACGGGAAAAGCACTCTGGCTGACCGTTTATTAGAATACACCAAAACCATTAGCTCGCGCGAAGCTCAGGCGCAGTTGCTGGACAATATGGATCTGGAGCGTGAGCGTGGAATCACAATCAAAAGCCACGCCATACAAATGAATTATAAGGTTGGTGAAATTGAATACAATTTTAACCTGATTGATACACCGGGCCACGTGGATTTTTCTTACGAAGTTTCACGCTCCATTGCGGCCTGCGAAGGTGCCCTGCTGATCGTTGATGCTTCTCAGGGAATTCAGGCACAAACCATTTCCAACTTATACCTGGCTCTGGAGCACGATCTGGAAATTATCCCGATTCTAAATAAAATGGATTTACCAGGGGCAATGCCTGAAGAAGTGAAAGACCAGATTATTGATTTAATCGGCTGCAAACGAGAGGATATCATTCCGGCATCAGGCAAAACAGGCCTGGGTATCCCGGATATCATTCAGGCTATAGTAGACCGTGTTCCTGCTCCGGTTGGCGACCCTGAGGCTCCTTTACAAGCCCTGATTTTCGACTCTGTTTTTAATCCTTTCAGGGGAATTATCGCTTATTATAAAGTAGTAAACGGCCAAATTAAAAAAGGTGATAAGGTTAAATTCATCAATACAGGCAAACAATATTTAGCGGACGAAGTTGGTATCCTGAAACTGGATATGGCGCCACGTGCCGTAGTTAAAACCGGTGACGTAGGTTATATCATTTCAGGGATTAAAGAAGCCCGTGAGGTAAAAGTTGGTGATACGATTACTACAGTTGACAGACCATCTTTAGACTCTATTCAAGGCTTTGAAGAAGTTAAACCAATGGTTTTCGCCGGGATTTATCCCGTTGATACAGATGAGTTTGAGGAGTTACGTGAGGCGATGCATAAGCTGCAGTTGAATGATGCTTCTATTGTTTTTGAACCGGAAAGTTCTGCCGCTTTAGGTTTCGGTTTCCGTTGTGGCTTTCTTGGAATGCTGCACATGGAGATTATCCAGGAGCGCCTGGAACGTGAATTCGACATGACGGTGATTACCACCGTGCCCAATGTATCTTATATCGCACGAACCACTAAGGGCGATGAAGTTATCGTAAACAATCCATCAGATTTACCGGACCCGAGTAAACTTGATTCTGTGGAAGAGCCTTATATCAAAGCAAATATCATTACTAAAGCTGAGTTCGTCGGTCCGGTGATGTCACTTTGTATCCAAAAAAGAGGAATTATCGTCAATCAGTCTTATCTGACTTCTGATCGTGTGGAGCTTGTATTTGAAATGCCTATGGGAGAGATCGTTTTCGACTTCTATGATAAACTAAAAACGATTTCCAAGGGTTATGCTTCATTTGATTATCATCAGATCGGCTATCGCAAATCGGATCTTGTCAGATTGGATATGCTGTTAAATGAAGAACCGGTTGATGCTTTATCTTCCCTGATCCACCGCAGCAATGCCTACGATTTTGGAAAGAAAATCTGCGAAAAACTAAGAGAATTGATTCCCAGACAGCAATTCGAGATCAAGATCCAGGCATCTATTGGTGCAAAAGTTATTGCCCGGGAAACGCTGAGTGCCTTGCGTAAAGATGTTACTGCTAAATGCTATGGCGGTGATATTTCACGTAAACGCAAGCTGTTGGAAAAACAAAAACAAGGAAAGAAACGTATGCGCCAGGTCGGTAATGTGGAAATCCCGCAGACCGCATTTATGGCCGTACTGAAATTAGATTAAGAATGCAGTTACTCGACGGAAAAATCATATCAGAAAAGATAAAACAGGACATAGCAGCCGAGGCCGCTGATTTTTTAGCTTCATCAGGAAGAAAACCACATTTAATCGCCATATTGGTTGGCAATGATGGTGGCAGCGAAACCTATGTGGCCAGCAAAATGAAAAATTGTGAAAAGGTTGGCTTTCAATCTTCACTGATCAGGTACGATAATTCAGTAAGCGAGGCCGAATTGCTGGCTAAGGTAGAAGAAATTAACCAAGATGCAGGTGTAGACGGACTTATAGTTCAGCTTCCTCTTCCTAAACACATAGATCCGGAGAAGGTAACCGAAACAATCGATCACCGCAAAGATGTGGATGGCTTCCATCCCATCAACCTGGGCCGCATGATGCGTAACCTGCCTTGTTTTGTTCCGGCGACCCCTTATGGCATCATGCTGATGCTGCAGGAATATGGTATTGACACCACAGGCAAACACTGTGTCGTAGTGGGCAGGAGCAATATCGTAGGCAGTCCGATGAGTATCCTGATGGGCAGAAATGCCAATCCGGGCAACTGCACAGTGACACTAACCCATAGCAAAACTGCGAATCTAAAAGAAATGAGCCTTCAGGGAGATATCGTCATTGCCGCTATCGGCAGGAAGAACCACATAACAGCAGACATGGTAAAACCTGGTGCGATTGTAATCGATGTGGGTATGAACCGTGAGACTTCCGAAACTACAAAATCGGGTTACAAGCTATATGGAGATGTTGATTTTGAAAATGTGGCACCAATTTCTTCATGGATCACCCCCGTTCCCGGTGGTGTAGGATTGATGACGATTGTCGGCTTGCTGAAGAATACCCTGTCATCGGCAAAGAAAGAAATTTACAAATAAAGGTTAGCTCCAAAGTTTTTTCCAAAAGCTTTCTTTAATGCCTATATAAACGCCGTCAGCTCTGGTTTCAACAGGGTAAGTATCGATATAATCGCCCTGACCTTCTGCACCCCTTCCAGTCTGCAAACTGTATTCCCAGCGATGGATCGGGCAAACCAGGTAACCATTTTTACACCAGCCGCCGCTTAGGATGCCACCGGCATGCGGGCAAGTGTTCTGCACCGCAAATATTCTTTCCTGATGGCGGATCAGACAAAGCTTTTTCCCGGCCAGGTTCACCTGCATTACAAACTCATCATCCGGAATTGGTTTATCAACCTTGTGCCATCGGATCATTCCAAATAATTTTTCATTGCTTAGTCATTAAACACGTTCAATATACGAGGTTTAGCGCTCGCTTACATTATTTTATTTAACTTTGCGCCCTCATTATGGCACATCAAATACCGGAAGACGGCACATTGCTTCCTTTAATGGAAGAATTTTACACAATACAGGGCGAAGGCTTCAATACCGGAAAGGCAGCATATTTTATTCGTTTAGGCGGCTGTGATGTGGGCTGTCACTGGTGTGATGTCAAAGAAAGCTGGGATGCAGAGCTACATCCTTTGACCGCGGCGGATGATATTGTAGCCAAAGCCGATAGCTTTCCGGGCAAAGCAGTTGTGATCACGGGCGGTGAGCCCCTGATCTACAATATGGACTACCTGACTACCGAACTGCAAAAAAAAGGGATCAAAACCTTTATAGAAACTTCCGGCGCCTATCCTCTTTCCGGTACCTGGGACTGGATCTGCCTGTCTCCAAAGAAGTTTAAAGCGCCAAGACCAGACATCACTCCTTTTGCGCATGAACTGAAGGTGATCGTTTTCAATAAGAGTGATTTTGAATGGGCAGAGAAATATGCAGAGACCGTTTCGGACAACTGCAAACTGTACCTGCAGCCTGAATGGTCAAAATCGAAAGATGTCACCCCGCTCATTATTGATTACGTAATGGCCAACCCCAAATGGGAGATCTCTTTGCAGACCCACAAATTTTTAAACATTCCATAGCATTTATTGCCTATTCTCGCTATATTTAACCTAATCGTTAATACGAGCGTTTATGAAGAAATTGTTATTTCTGTTCTTCTTATACTTTGCCGCATGCAGTGTTAACGCTCAAACCTCAGCGGTAAAGAAAGCCCAGAACAGCTTTGACAAGGCACAGGCTCATTTAAAAAATGACCAGTACAACCTTGCTGTAGCTGCGCTGGCTGAGGCCGTAAAAGCGGACCCAAATTTTCAGTTTGCTTTTATACAACTCGGAGACATTAACAGAAGGATAAAAGCGTATGACGCTTCCAGGGCAGCCTTTAAAAGTGCTATAGCATTAGGAAAAGATGCAGACCCCAGAATGTACTATGGGCTGGCCGAGGCAGACATCAATACCGGCGACTATGCTGATGGCCTGAACAATATCAAGCTATTCTTGAATAAGTACAAAGGCACAGATCCGGATTTCATCCGAAGGGCCAATAAATATTTAAAAGATTGTGAATTTGCAATTCTGGCCATTAAAGCTCCGAAGAAATATGAACCTGTAAATCTGGGGGATGCCATCAATTCTAAATACAGAGACTACTTTCCTTCTGTTACGGCAGACGGCGAAAAAATGATCTTTAGCAGAAACATCAATGACAACGAAGATTTCTATATCGCCGAAAAGAAAAGCAATAAGTGGAGTATTCCAGTACCATTAAGCAACAAGATCAATACTGAAAAATTTAATGAAGGTGCGCAGTCAATTTCGGCTGATGGCCGTTACCTTTTCTTTACAGGCTGTAATAGGCCAGATGGATTGGGCAGATGCGATATTTATGTAAGTCACAAAGAAGGCAGCAGCTGGGGAGAAGCATTCAATCTGGGTGCCCCGCTAAATACTCCTTATTGGGAATCACAGCCAACAATTAGCCCTGATGGCAACACCTTATACTTTGTAAGTAACAGGCCGGGCGGACAGGGTGGCTATGACATTTGGAAAAGCATGCTGAAAAGTGACGGCTATTGGAGCAGGCCCGAAAATCTTGGTCCGGAGATCAACACCCCTTACGATGAACATACCCCCTTTATCCATTCCGATGGAAGAACACTTTACTTTTCATCAGATGGCTGGCCCGGAATGGGCAATAAAGACATATTCCTAAGCCGTACCGGTGACAATGGCAAATGGGGTGTACCTGAGAACCTGGGTTATCCCATCAACACATTTAACGAAGAAACAGGGCTGATCGTAACGCCAGACGGAACAGAAGGATTATTCTCCTCAAACCTGAAAGGCGGGTACGGCGATATGGACATCTATCAGTTTAAAATGCCTGCCGATAAAAAACCTATGCCGATTACCTATGTAAAGGGAATAGTAAAAGACAAAGAAACCGGTAAATTTTTAGAAGCAAGGGTTCAGGTGGTAAACCTGAAAAGTAAAAACACAGAGTACGATGATTTTACATCAGCTGAAAACGGGGAATTTTTGGCTGTAATGCCAATAGGCGGAAATTACCTTTTCAATGTAAGTGCAGACGGGTACTTATTTCATTCGGAAAACTATCAGCTCAATGAAGCTTACATCAACACTCCTTTTTTATTGCAGATCACACTTGAAAAGCTAAAGGTCGGCACCAATGTAGTGCTAAAAAACATATTCTTTAATACCAGCGAATATGTGCTGTTGCCTGCCTCAGTCACCGAGCTGAGTACATTGTCGAATTTACTAAAGAACAACAGCAGGATCAGCATTGAGATCCAGGGACATACCGATAATGTAGGTAATGAAGCTGACAACAAAAAACTATCATTAATGCGGGCTAAGGCCGTTTATGATTACCTGACCGCACAGAAAATAGCACCGGAACGCATGGCTTATAAAGGCTTTGGCGAAACTGCTCCCGTTGTAAACAACGAAACTGAAAACAACAGAAAACAAAATAGAAGAACCTCTTTTGTCATTACCAGTCTGTAATACCTAGATTACCGCCTGCCTTATTCTAATGAGTTTTACCAGCAGATCTTCCAGCAAAGTAAGATGAAGCATATTTGCCCCATCTGATTTCGCATTCGCAGGATCCGGGTGAGTTTCGATAAATAAACCATCTGCGCCTACCGCTATTGCCGCCTTTGCAATGGTTTCAATAAGCTGAGGTTTCCCCCCTGTAACGCCGCTGCTTTGATTAGGCTGCTGCAGAGAATGCGTACAGTCCATTACCACCGGCACTCCAAAGCTCTGCATTTCAGGCAAGCCGCGATAATCAACGATCAGGTCCTGGTAGCCGAAAGTGTTACCCCTGTCAGTCAGGATCACTTTATTATTCCCTGCCTCCACAATCTTCTCTACCGCAAATTTCATGGAGCCTGCCGAAAGGAACTGGCCTTTCTTTACATTCACCACCTTACCTGTTTGGGCAGCCGCAATAAGCAGGTCCGTTTGCCGGCATAAGAAAGCAGGGATCTGCAATACATCCACATAGGCCGCAGCCATCGCAGCTTCACTACTTTCGTGAATGTCGGTTACCGTAGGAACGCCGAAGGTTTTGCTTACTTTTTCCAGAATCTTCAATGCTTTCTCGTCACCAATACCTGTAAAAGAATCTCCTTTTGAGCGGTTCGCTTTGCGGTAAGACCCTTTGAAAATATATGGGATATTGAGTTTATCCGTGATCGAAACTATCTTTTCAGCTATGCGAAGCGCTATTTCCTCACCCTCTATGGCACATGGACCTGCCATTAAAAAGAAATTGCCTGAATCCTGGTTTTTTAAATTATCTAACTGAAAGTTGATCATTCGTTTATTTTATTTTGATAGGGCAGAAATATTTAGTTGCCCAGCTCTGACATAAATTTAATTCGCATTAGTTGTATTTCCTCCCGGGAATAATCTGTTTCCCCCAGCTCCTTTAGCGCCTCCTCTATAGAATCGCTTTCTGCCGACTGGAAATAGTCGAACACTTCCTCCTGGCGTTCTTCCTCAATCAGTTCATCCACGAAATAACTCAGGTTAAGTTTGGTGCCTGAGTTGACAATGGCTTCAATTTCTTTTAGAATGTCATCATAGGTAATCCCTTTGGATTTTGCAATATCTTCCAAACCGATCTTACGGTCGATGTTCTGAATGATCGACACTTTCATTTGAGACTTATTGGCTTGTGTCTTTATGATCAGATCTATAGGGCGTTCAATGTCGTTGTCTTCGACATACTTCTTGATGAGCTCAAGGAATGGTCCGCCAAACTTGAGAGCCTTGCCATGGCCAACACCGGAAATCTGTTTGAGCTCATCCATCGTAATCGGATAATGTGTACACATCTCCTCCAGTGACGGTTCCTGAAAAATCACAAAAGGAGGCAGGCTTTTCTGCTTACCGATTTTCCTGGTCAGGTCTTTCAGCAATTGCAGCAATTGCATATCCAGCGTACCCGTACCATGTTTTACATCATCTTCATCATCATCTGCAGCGCTTTCTATAGGCTCATTGAGTACAAATTTCAGACTGTAAGGATTCTCTATAAAGCCGTGTCCCGCATTTGTCAAACCCAGCAAACCGTAGTTGTCAATATCCTTGGAAAGGAAATTATTTAAGACTGCTTGTCTGATGAGTGATTTCCAGTGATTTTCCCCTTCAACCACCCCTAATCCAAATTCAGGAATCTTTGCATGCTCGTAGGCAATGGTTTGTGCCGTTTCAAGGCCCAATATTACATTCAGGATGTGTGCATCATCAAACTTTTCGCCGATCTTTTGAATGAGTTTGAGCAGAATGAGAAGTGATTCTTCAGCATCGAAGAGTTTCTTGGGCTTTTTACAGTTATCACACATGCAGTTACAACCCGTTTCATTAAAGTTCTCTCCAAAATAATGAAGAATCTGCTTTCTTCGGCATACCCCTGATTCGGCATAATCTATAACTTCTTTCAGAATCTGTGTACCGATCTCACGTTCTGACACCGGCTTATCCTTCATGAATTTGGCCAGTTTATCTACATCTTTTTGAGTATAAAATGCGATACATACCCCTTCGCCACCATCCCTTCCTGCTCTTCCTGTCTCCTGATAGTAGCCTTCCATACTTTTGGGAATGTCATGGTGGATTACAAAACGTACATCCGGTTTATCAATACCCATCCCAAAAGCAATGGTTGCCACGATCACTTCCACGTCTTCCATCAGGAATCTGTCCTGAGTGTCGGCCCTTACCTTTGGCTCCAGGCCTGCATGATAAGGCAAAGCTTTAATTCCGTTGAGATTTAAAGTTTCAGCAACCTCCTCTACCTTTTTACGGCTGAGGCAATAGATGATACCGGACTTTCCCGTGTTCTGTTTGATGTACCTAATGATCTCCTTAATGACATCCCTTTTAGGTCTGATCTCGTAAAACAGGTTCGGCCTGTTAAATGAAGATTTAAACAAGGTAGCATCAGACATCTGCAGGTTTTTAATAATGTCCTGCTGTACTTTCGGAGTAGCCGTGGCAGTAAGGGCAATGATGGGAATATCCTCTCCCAAACCTTGTATCACCTGCCTGATCTTCCGGTATTCCGGCCTGAAATCATGGCCCCATTCAGAAATACAATGGGCCTCATCTACCGCCACAAAAGATATGGTGATCAGTTTAAGAAAATCAATATTATCTTGTTTGGACAAAGACTCAGGGGCTACATAGAGCAATTTGGTCTGTCCGCTTAACAAATCTGTCTTGACCTGAGTGATCTCTGTTTTATTGAGCGATGAGTTTAAAAAATGAGCGATACTGTCGCTACCCCCGAAAGCCCTTAACTGATCAACCTGATTTTTCATCAGCGCGATCAAAGGAGATATGACTATTGCAGTCCCTCCTTCCATTAAAGCTGGTAACTGGTAGCAAATGGATTTTCCCCCGCCTGTAGGCATTATGACAAACGTATTCTTTCTTTCAAGAATATTGGTGATTATTGACTCCTGATCACCTTTAAAATTATCAAAACCAAAAAAGGTTTGTAAGTTGTCAAACAACGACTTTTTCACATCCATTCCGTGTATAAAATATTCAGTGCTATTTTTACTTCAAAATAACATAATTTTGCACAAATTCAAAGCATCAATATACTAAATAATTCTGTTTGAAAAGTAAAAAATCAATTATAGACAATGCCATTAGCACTTTACAGCTCGAAGCTCAGGCCATTTTGGGACTGGTTGAGAATGTAAATGACGACTTTGTTAAAGTCGTGCACCTGATCATTCAAAGTGAGGGCAGAGTTATCGTAACCGGTATTGGCAAAAGTGCAATCATTGCCCAAAAGATTGTAGCAACCTTCAACAGTACAGGTACCCCTTCTATCTTCATGCACGCAGCAGACGCAGTTCATGGTGACCTGGGCATGATCCAGAAGAATGACATCGTAATCTGTTTGTCTAAGAGCGGTAATACCCCTGAAATAAAAATATTGGCCCCCTTGCTTAAGCAAGCGGGTAATGTCATGATCGGAATGGTCGGACAGCCGGATTCTGATCTGGGCCTGCAGGCCGATTACATACTGAACACCTATGTAGAGAAAGAAGCCTGCCCGCATAACCTGGCCCCTACAACCAGTACCACAGCACAACTGGCCATGGGTGATGCGCTCGCGGTATGTCTGCTGCATGCCCGTAATTTCAACGAGGATGACTTTGCCAGATACCATCCCGGTGGCGCTTTAGGAAAAAGGCTTTATCTAAAAGCCGGAGACATCGCTGTTAAGAACCAAAAGCCAGGCATTCATTCCTCAGCATCCGTAAAAGATGTCATCGTAGAAATTAGTCAAAACCGTTTGGGCGCAGTGGCTGTTATTGAAGGCAATTCCATTTTAGGAATAATAACAGATGGGGATATTAGAAGAATGCTTGAAAAATATTCTAATTTAGCTGACATAAAAGCGAGTGACCTGATGAACAGAAATCCTAAGACCATCGACAGGGAAATGCTGGCAGTGAACGCACTTGAACTGATCAAGGCAAACAACATCACCCAATTACTGGTCACTGAAGATAATAAGTATTTTGGCATGATACATTTACATGACCTTCTGCAGGAAGGCATAATTTAACAATACGCGGAATCAATATGAATAAAAATAATTACGCCTTAATCATGGCTGGCGGCGTCGGCAGCCGTTTCTGGCCGGTGAGCAGAACCGAATACCCCAAACAATTTATTGATTTCTTTGGGGTCGGCAAAACATTGATACAAAGCACATATGACCGCTTCCTGCGCGTTTGTCCGCCTGAGAATATTTTTATAGTCACCAATGAGATCTATACCCAGATCATTAAGGAACAGATCCCGGGCATCGGTGACAATCAGATCCTGGCTGAGCCTATTATGAGAAATACCGCACCATGCATCTCTTACGGTTCCATGAAGATCGCTCAGCTCAATCCTGACGCAACAATTGTTGTTGCCCCTTCCGATCATACCATAACCAACCAGGATGCATTTGTCGAAGCAATTGAACAATCATTGCTGGCTGCATCTCAAAATGACGTGCTGATCACGTTGGGTATAAAACCAAGCCGTCCGGATACCGGATACGGCTACATCCAGTATACCGACAACTCTCTGAAAACAGACGACCAGTTTCATAAAGTAAAGACATTCACTGAAAAACCCAACCTTGAGCTGGCAAAATCTTTTTTGCAAAGTGGTGATTTTCTGTGGAATGCAGGAATCTTCATCTGGTCCGCGAAGTCTATTAACAAAGCATTTCTGAAACACCTTCCGGATATGCATGAAATATTCCAGCAGGGAAATTCAATGTTCAATACAGATCAGGAAGTTGAATTTATAGGAAATGCCTATCAGCAATGCACCAATATTTCCATAGATTTTGGCATTATGGAAAAGGCAGATAACGTTTATGTGCTGCCTGCTGATTTTGGATGGTCTGATCTGGGTACCTGGGCATCTATATACGATATAGCAGCGCATGATTACGTCGGAAATGCGGTGATCCCATCCGAGAAAGTAATGATGTTCAATTCATCCAACTGTATGGTTAACGTACCAAAGGATAAGCTGGTGATTCTTCAGGACCTGCACAATTATATAGTTGTGGAATCAAACAACATTTTACTGATCTGTCCCCGCTCTGAGGAACAAAGTATCAAACAGATTGTAGCAGATGTCAAATCAAAGTTCGGAACTAAATACATATAGTTCCGGCCTTCTGTTTATTGACGTTGCCTGATGGCTTCATATAAGATAACTCCCGCAGAAACAGAGACGTTTAATGAGCTGATTTCGCCGGCCATTGGAATTTTGGCCAGGTGGTTGGCCATGCGCATGATCTCATTTGAAATACCTTCATCTTCAGCCCCCATTACAATCGCAGTTGGAAGTGTATAATCAGGAACATAGATCAGTTCACTCGTCTTTTCAGTACAGGCTACAATCTGCAATCCGCATTCCTGAAGGAATAAAGCAGTTTTATGTAAATTTTGATGTCTGCACACCGGAATAGTAAAGAGCGCGCCGGCAGAGGTCTTAATGGCATCAGCATTGATCTGAGCAGAATTTTTAGCAGGCACAACGATCGCATGGACACCGGCGCATGAAGCCGTTCTGGCAATAGCGCCCATGTTCCTTACATCCGTGACACCGTCAAGGATCAGCACCAGGGGAGTCTCCCCTTTTTCGTATATAACGGGGATGATGTCTTCAATTTTCTGAAAAGTGATGGCAGAGATCACAGCGATCACGCCCTGGTGATTCTTTTGCGTCATCCTGTTCAGCTTCTCCACCGGAACATTGTGAACGGGGATGTCAGAATCTTTTAATATCGTTTTTAACTCCAATATAATTGACCCGGTCAGTCCGCGTTGCACATAAATGCTTTCCACATCTCTTCCGGCCTTAATCGCCTCTATTACAGCACGAATACCAAACACAAATTCATTATTTTCTCTCGGCCTGACCGGCCTTCTGGAATTTTCCATCTCTCTTAATTTGACGCAAAAATAGTTATTCTTTTCCACATCATTCTGTTAGGAAATTTGTGAAATTTACCATACCAATACCTGGGTTCAAGTATTTCCCTCTGTTAGAATGTTCATAAAGAAATATATTACAAACTCTATTTTTGTCTATTTTTGTACCTATGAGCATCGATAACGGAAATCAGGGGCAAGACAAAGCAAGTTATACCGCAAGGAAGAACAGGATCACAAATTCCATGGGTACAATGGGAAAGATCCCTCCTCAGGCCATCGACCTGGAGGAAGCTGTGCTTGGTGCACTAATGCTTGAAAAAGACGCCCTGTCCACCGTAATTGATATTTTGAAACCTGAAGTGTTCTATCATGAAGCACATAAAAAGATCTTTGAAGCGATCCAGGGCCTTTTTCAAAAATCCAAACCAGTAGATATCCTTACCGTGACGGCTGAATTGAGAACACTGGGCTTACTGGAAATGGTAGGCGGTGCCTACTACATCACTAATCTGACCAACAGGGTGGCCTCCGCTGCAAATATTGAATACCATGCCCGTATTATTTCTCAAAAATACATCCAAAGGGAACTGATCAGGATCTCCTCAGAAATCATTCAGAATGCATACGAGGACACTACAGATATCTTTGACCTCCTGGATCACGCCGAGAAGAACTTATTTGACATTGCTCAAAACAACCTTCGCCGGGATACCCAAAAAATGGACGAGATCATCAAGCAATCACTGGCGACCCTTGAAGAGCTCAGAACCAAGAGCGACGGCCTGACCGGTGTTCCTTCGGGATTTACCGATCTTGACCGCATTACAGGCGGATGGCAGCCTTCAGATCTGGTGATCATCGCGGCCCGCCCTGCGATGGGAAAAACAGCATTCGTACTGACCTGCGCAAGAAATGCTGCAGTAGATTTCAAACGACCCGTTGTAGTATTCTCTCTGGAGATGTCTTCGGTACAACTGGTAAATCGTTTGATCTCCGGTGAAACTGAAATCGAACAGGAAAAGATCAGAAAAGGAAATCTTGCCGAATGGGAATGGCAGCAATTGCACAGCAAAATCGGTACATTAACTGAAGCACCTCTTTTGATTGACGATACTCCGGCTTTGAACATCTTTGAATTCAGAGCCAAATGCAGAAGGTTAAAATCACAATATGACCTGCAGCTCATCATTATAGATTACCTGCAGCTGATGCACGGCAAGGGCGAAGGACAAAGCGGCGGGGGGAACAGGGAGCAGGAAATTGGTAGTATTTCAAGAGCCCTTAAATCAGTTGCCAAAGAATTGAATGTACCTGTACTGGCGCTGTCTCAATTGAGCCGTGCCGTGGAAAGCAGGCCCGGAGCCAACGGTAAAAGACCAATGCTGTCAGATTTACGTGAATCCGGCTCTATTGAACAGGATGCAGATATGGTACTCTTTCTTTACAGACCAGAATATTACGGTATTACAGAGGACGAACAAGGACGTTCACAAGCTGGTGTTGGAGAAGTCATCATTGCAAAGCACAGGAACGGAGAGACCGGCATTGTGCCGCTTCGCTTCATCGGTAAATATGTTAAATTTACCGATCTGGAAGAAAGTTTCTCGGCACCGACCTCCTTCTCGATGGACAGTCCGGGTGCGGGAATGCAGCCCTCTCAGAATTTCGACAGGCCTTCAGGAAATGTAATCATTAAACCGTCACGTATGGACGACATGCACGACGAAGATGCTCCGTTTTAAACAAAATCAGAGAAAATAGCCCAGCAGAATTCCGGCAAGTACAATAACCGGAGGACTGATCTTTGTAAAATTGAGGATCAGAAAAGTGCAGATCAGGATGATGATCGCCATAACATCCAGACCAATTGGTTTGACCAGCAATATAAACGCCGCAATAATAAACCCTACACTCACCGCGTTGATCCCGGCAAGAGAATACCTGATGCGTGTGATCTTTTTCAAGTCTTCCCAAAAAGGCACGATGAGCAATACCAGGATCAATCCCGGCAGGTTTATGCCCAGTACAGCTACAGTCCCACCCCATATTTGTCCGGTTATCCCATATCCAAAATTCTTCATGCTCAGCGCACCAATATAACTGGTAAAAGAAAAAGTTGGTCCCGGCAGAGCTTGCTGCAAGGCGAAACCGGAAAGAAAACCAGAGGCATGCAGGTACTGCTTCATCTGGACAAATTCTGTGAACATCAGCGGAACCAAAACCTGTCCGCCGCCGAAAATAAAGATTCCATTACGGTAAAAATTCTCAAATAACCTGATGGGCAAGCTAAAGGGCGACGTTCTGTTGATGATGGCACCCAATAGAGCCAGAATCAATAAGACACCAAAAAAATAGATCAGTTTCCTGCGGTTGATATTGGAAAAAAGCTTTACCCTGATGTCACTCTCTTCTTTAGGTGCCTCAAGCGCCGAGGAGATCATCCCTCCCATTAAAATTGCGATCGGAAACACATAAGCATTTCTCAACACCAGTGTGCAGATAACTGCCGAAATGGCAAGAAATATAGAAAGTTGCGATACCAGCACCCGTTTTGACAAATTATAGGCGCCAAAAGCCACAATACCCAGGGCAATAGGCTGGATGTATTCCAAAATTTCGACAAATTTCTCCTTATGGTCAAATTTGGCATAACTGATAGCGGCAAAGGTCATAGCGGCAGCCGACGGAAAGATCCACAACAGGAAGGTGATGATGGACAATTTTAGTCCCCCCACTTTATAAGCAATACCAACCAGGGTCTGGGTAGATGCCGGACCAGGCAATACCTGTGCAAGCGCATTCAGTTCCAGCAATTCTTCTTCGGTGATGTATTTTGTGTTTTTCACAAAAAATTTAAGCAAAAGCGCAAGATGCGCCTGTGCCCCCCCAAATGCAGAGAATGTAAACAGGATTACATCCCTGATGAATAACAGCTGTTTTTTCCTGCTCAATCTCTTATAGATTAATCATCTTCATAATCCAAACCCGCTGCAGAATTGTATGCACCCTGCAATTCTGAGAAAGCATGCATATCCCGTTTGTTCCTGGCAGCTTCCATGCCCTTCTGGTAGATCACAATGGCCTGCGCCGTGTCATTGTGCTTTTCCAGCAGCTTACCTAAATGATAGTACGTTCCAACGTAGTCAGGGTACATGGCAACCAGTTTATTATAGTATTCAAATGCCTTATCAGTCTCATTGGATGAGTTGTATTCTGTGGCCAGTGCGTACAAGACAAACGGATCGTTCGGATCGCTCTCTAAAAATTCCAATAACTTCGCTAAACGGGTACTTTGCATTTTTTATCCCTGCTTTTTTAATTAGATTTGCAAAAAGACAATTTTAGCTGTAAACGCTATATTACCTTCAAAACAAATTTATACTTATGAAAATATTAGTTTGTATCAGTAATGTGCCCGACACAACGACAAAAATAACTTTTACCAGCAATAATACACAATTCAATACAGCAGGAGTACAATTTATTGTAAATCCTTATGATGAAATTGCCCTTTCAAGAGCCATTGAACTTTGTGAGGGCGGTAAAGGAACTGTGACTGTCATCAATGTCGGAGAAAGCCAGACAGATCCGACCATAAGAAAAGCGCTCGCCATTGGGGCAGATGATGCCGTGAGGATCAACGCAGCACCAAGAGATGCTTATTTTACCGCCTATCAGATCGCAGAATATGCCAAAAGCGCGGACTTTGACATGATCCTCTGCGGCCGTGAATCTATCGATTACAACGGCTCACAGGTTGCGGCAATGATCGGCGAGTTTTTGGACATTCCATCTGTATCTATTATAAAAAAACTGGACTATGACGGTTCCACCGCAACAATAGAACGCGAAATAGAAGGCGGCAAGGAAGTGATCACGATCAGCGGAAAGTTTGTGGCCAGCTGTTCGGAAGGTACAGCTGAACCTAAAATCCCGAACATGAGAGGGATCATGTCTGCCCGGACCAAACCGCTTGTTGCCATAGAGGCCAAAGACATTGAGGTACTGACCAAGGTACAGGAATTTGAAACGCCTGCACCGCGCGGAGCAGTCACACTGGTTCCTGCTGAAGAAACCGCAAAATTAATTGACCTTTTGCACCAGGAAGCCAAAGTGATCTAACCAGGGTTCTATTTCATTATTTAATTAAAAAACTTAAAAAAAGTCGTATGTCAGTTTTAGTATATGTAGAACAGGTAGATGGTAAATTTAAGAAATCTGTATTTGAAGCAGTATCTTATGCTAAAGCCATCGCAGATCAGCAAAGCACGAATTTAACAGCCATATCAATTGGCGGCGTAAATGAGGGTGAACTGAAAACCCTTGGCCAATATGGGGCATCTAAGGTGCTGAATGTTTCAAACGAACAATTACAGCATTTTGTAAATCAGGCCTACGCGTCAGTGATCGCGGAAGCTGCTAAAAAAGAAAATGCCGATATCATCGTACTTTCAAATTCCTTTTCCGGCAAAGGCCTTGCTCCCCGCATCGCTGTGAAGCTGAAAGCAGGCCTGGTCGATGGCGCAACAGAATTACCGAAGATTGAAGGAGGTAAATTTACAGTCAGGAAATCAGCATTTTCAGGTAAAGCGTTTGCCACTACAGAAATCAGCTCCGCCACTAAAGTGATCGCATTAAATCCCAATGCCTTCGGTGTAAAAGATTCCGGTGCTGATGCGGTAATAGAAACTTTTTCTCCTGAAGTTAAATCAACTGATTTAGCAGCGATCGTAAAAGAAATTGTCAGAGCAACCAATAAGGTCTCACTACCAGATGCCGAGATCGTCGTATCCGGCGGACGCGGCCTCAAAGGCCCTGAAAACTGGGGAATGATCGAAGAACTCGCAAATTTACTTGGCGCAGCCACTGCATGCTCCAAACCCGTATCTGACGCAGACTGGAGACCTCATTCTGAGCACGTTGGACAAACCGGGATTGCCATTAGTCCAAATCTGTATATTGCCATTGGAATCTCGGGCGCCATACAGCATTTAGCCGGTGTAAGCTCCTCTAAAGTAATCGTGGTCATCAACAAAGATCCGGAGGCACCTTTCTTTAAAGTTGCCGATTACGGGATTGTAGGTGATGCATTTGAGGTCGTTCCTAAATTAATAGAAGCATTAAAAGCACATAAAGGTTAATTATATACCCTTTGGCAGCAGATTTGATGTCAAAGGGTATTACTATATATGAAAAAAGTAAAACTCGATATTGTTGGTTTGTCTTACAGCCAAACGCAGTCAGGTGCCTATGCACTGGTACTTGGAGAAGTAAACGGGAGAAGGAGACTGCCCATTATCATTGGTGCATTTGAAGCTCAGGCAATTGCCATTGAAATTGAAAAGATGACCCCCAGCAGGCCGCTTACTCACGACCTCTTTAAAACATTTGCTCAAACTTACAATATAGAAGTCCAGGAAATCCTGATCTATAACCTGGTCGAAGGCGTTTTTTTCGCAAAACTGATCTGCACTGACGGCCAGACCACACAAGAAATAGATGCCCGTACATCTGACGCGATCGCACTTGCTGTAAGGTTCAATGCAGCCATCTATACCTACGAGTTCATCCTGTCCTCTGCAGGAATCGTAATTGAAGGAAATGATTTCCTTTTCCTCGAAAACATGGACAACATCCCAAAAGAACAAGGCTCTGAAGACATTTCCACCTCCATCCCCGGTACAAGCTACAAATCCCTCAGCATAGAAGAGCTCAACCAGAAACTTCAGGAAGCCATTACAGAAGAAGCCTACGAAAAAGCCGCAAGGATCAGGGATGAAATAAATAAGCGAAATTCGGCATAATACTATTCAAAATAGTTCTATATTCAGTCATATTTCAAACTCAACCAAACTATTATTATGAATGTTAAGGTTCGCTTAACGCTAATGAACTTTATGCAGTTTTTTATCTGGGGTTCGTGGCTCATTACCATTGGAGTTTACTGGTTTCAAAATAAAGGATGGTCAGGGGCAGAATTTGGCGCGATCTTTTCAACAATGGGCATATCTGCCATCTTTATGCCCGCCATTACAGGCATTATAGCCGACAGGTTCATCAATGCAGAGAAATTATATGGCACGATGCACATTTTAGGAGCACTGGTGCTTTTTTGTCTACCATTGGTGGACAACCCGGGCACTTTCTTTTGGGTCATTCTGCTAAACATGATATTTTACATGCCCACACTTTCCTTGTCGATAACTGTGGCCTACTCCGCACTTAAAAGCTCCGGCAAGGACGTCGTCAGGGATTACCCTCCAATAAGGATCTGGGGTACCATAGGATTCATCGCCGCGCTATGGGCCGTTAGCCTTTCGGGAAATGAAGCATCCTCCAACCAGTTCTATATAGCCTCCGCTGTTTCCTTATGTCTGGGCATTTATTCGTTCACCCTTCCAAAGTGTCCCCCTCTGGCAAACAAAGTAGATACAAAATCATTTGTTGACGCACTGGGACTGAGGGCCTTTACCCTGTTCAAGCAAAGAAAATTCGCCGTCTTTTTCCTTTTTTCTATGTTTCTTGGCGCCGCGCTTCAGCTCACGAATGCTTACGGAGACACTTTCCTGCATGATTTCAAGAATGTACCGGCTTACAAGGACCTGCTGGCAGTAAAATATCCGGCGATCATTATGTCGATTTCCCAGATCTCAGAGACCCTATTCATATTGGCCATTCCGTTTTTCCTGAGAAAATTCGGAATCAAATATGTGATGCTGTTCAGCATGCTGGCCTGGGTGCTCAGATTTGGATTTTTTGCATTTGCCGACCCGGCAGGTGGTCTTTGGATGATCATTCTGTCATGTATCATCTACGGAATGGCATTTGACTTCTTTAACATCTCAGGGTCTTTATTTGTCGAAACACAGATAGACGCCAAAATCAGGGGAAGTGCCCAGGGGCTGTTTATGATGATGGTGAATGGCTTTGGAGCATTATTCGGAAGTTTTACCAGCGGGCTGATCATCGAAAAGTTCTTTACCTTACCCGATCAAAGCAAAGACTGGCAGAACATCTGGATCACTTTCGCAAGCTACACCTTAGTACTTGCTGTTATATTTCCCTTCATCTTCAAATACAAGCACAACAAAGCAGAGCTTTCAGCAATTGAAGCAATGAGCCATTAGCTATAGCCGCTTAGACATAACATCCTGCCTTTTACGTTTGCCAGAAAAATTACCTTCTCAGAGAAGAAGGAAAAATAACCATTCTCTTCGAAGACTGGACCTTGCGCGCTGAAGGAGCGCACAAATCCTATGTCTTCTCTGAGAAGGTAATTTTTCTGGCAAACGTAAAAAAAAAGCAATTTTTCTTGCAAACGCAAAGAAGCCGGAATAAACAAATATTCCGGCTTCTTTACTATATGTCATTAAAAGTATTGCCTATCGCTTTTCAATACTTGTAAACTCTCTATTGGTATGCCCAACGTAAATCTGGCGCGGACGGCCAATTGGTTCCTTGTTTTCATGCATTTCTTTCCATTGAGCGATCCATCCCGGCAAGCGGCCTAAAGCAAACAATACAGTAAACATATCAGTCGGGAAACCAAGCGCCCTGTAAATGATACCAGAATAGAAATCCACATTAGGATAAAGTTTGCGCTGCACAAAATAAGGATCGCTTAATGCGGCCTCCTCCAGTTTTTTGGCAATCTCTAAAACAGGATCATCAATACCCAGTTTTTCCAGGATATCATCACAAGCCTTTTTAATGATCTTAGCCCTTGGATCAAAGTTTTTATAAACCCTGTGGCCAAAGCCCATCATGCGAAAAGGATCATTTTTATCCTTTGCCTTATTGATCCATTTCTCCGTATCACCCCCATCTTCTTTGATCAGCTCCAGCATTTCAATTACCGCCTGGTTTGCTCCGCCATGCAGCGGTCCCCATAAAGCCGCGATACCCGCAGAAACAGATGCGTACAGATTACAGTCTGAGGATCCCACCATTCTAACCGTAGACGCAGAGCAGTTTTGTTCATGGTCTGCATGCAGGATCAGCAGGGTATTCATGGCACTTACCACAACAGGATCAATGTCAATCTCCTCTGTGCGCTGACCAAATATCATATTTAAGAAATTGCTTACATAGTCATATTTATTCTTAGGGTAGATCAGCGGGTGACCCAATGACTTTTTATAAATGAAAGATACAATGGTCGGGAATTTTGCCAGTAATTTGATCATGGTCAGGTCCATGGTCTCAGCAGATCCATTGGCATTTAATGACTCAGGATAGAAAGTAGACAAAGAACACACCAGAGAAGCCAGCTGGGCCATAGGATGTGATTTTGACGGATAACCATCTAAAAACTTCTTCATGTCCTCGTGGATCAGCGTATGCTTGCTGATCTGGGACTGAAATCCGTCTAACTGTGCTTTATCAGGCAGGTTGCCATAGATCAGTAAATATGCCACCTCCAGAAACGTTGATTTTTCGGCCAGTTCCTCTATCTCATATCCACGGTATTTTAAAATACCTTTTTCCCCGTCTAAAAATGTAATTGCACTTTTGGTAGAACCCGTATTTTTATATCCAAAATCCAAAGTGATGTGACCTGTTAAATCTCTGAGTTTGGAAATATCAATAGCCTTTTCTCCTTCCGTACCTGTTACAACGGGGAATTCGTAAACCTTCCCATCAATCTTTATTTCTGCGATATCTGACATATATATTTTAAAATTTATAATAACAAAACTAACTAATCATTTTCGATCTGAATCCCTTTCTATTATAACAAAGCTGTTAAATAATTATTAAATATGGGTCAGCACCAGGTAAGATTACAACGCTTTAGCCGTCTTTATTTCCTCTACAACTGCTCCGCACTCCATCATTTCATCACCATAATACGGATTTTGTATTTTCTGTTCATTGGCCAGCCAGTCCCCCCCGTTACCATCATTTGCCATTGGGCAGTGCTGAACATAGATCACACCTTTTTTCAGATCCGCATGCCTGAACAAGGCGATCACATCCGAACTTAAGGCAGTAAATTCTTTTCTTTGCGCGGCAATCGCTTTAGCCGAAGAAATCTTGTCTGCGATCAGTGCCGTATTTTCGCATCCTTCACGTGCTTTCAGACTTTTGGATAAATCAGCAGCAAGCCTTTTCGCGTCCTCAAACTTTGTAGCAACCAATGCGTTCTTTAATGCAATATAGCCGTCAAATATAGCTTGCTCAACAGGTTTAGACAATTCCGTTGCGGATGACGCATCAGCCGTTTTTACAGCAGTGCTGTCTGCAATAGAACTGTCTGCAGCCGAACTTGTATTGCCGGTATTATTATTGGTACATGAGAACAAGGTTAACAAAACCAGTCCTAAAATATAATTTTTCATAAGCCTATATTTGATAATAAGTATGCTGTCCCCCGCTTTCGATCGTGTAAAGGGGATTTCATGATAGAAATTCCACAATTACACACCCCGCCCGGTTTTTTGGTTAAAATAGCATTTTAATTTTAATAAATAAAAAAGCCTCCCGATAAAATCGGGAGGCTTTAAATAAAATGTTCTATTTCAGGATTATAATTTGAATCCGTAAGCTACACGAAGTGCAACCTGGCCTAATGAACCACCACCTTTGCCTTCAGCACCTTCATAGCGCAAACCCAGGTCAAGTCCGTTATCAAATCCGTATCCAACTCCAGGAGCCCACAAAAACGAGGTACCGCCGCCATCTTTAGTAGAGAATCCGGCACCCAGTTCACCTGAAAAGTAAGCACTCTCTGCAAAAAATATCTTTGCACCTGCTTTAACAGGGATCATTCCAAAACTTCCTGCATCATCTTTTAAAGTCCAGTGGTTATAACCGGCAGAAAGCAAACCTGAAATATTTGAACTGAAATCTTTTTGCAAACGAAGATCACCACCAATCACAAAGCTCGCGCCGTCAGTAGTAGGAAGACCTGCATTTACCCCAATACCCAGTCTCAGCGCTTTCGAATCTCCTGATTGAGCATTAACATTAGTAGTAAAGAATAACGCAACTGCAGCTACTGCAGAAACTATTAATTTTGTCGAATTTTTCATTTTCATTTTTGTTTAAATTAAAACACAAATTATATCTGCATCCGGAACACCAATTGCAAATCACATGCCACACCGGAGAAATAAATTAATTGTTTTTCTTAAACCACTCAAAAAATGAAGCTAAAACCCTGTCAAACAGATCGATTGAGCCATCTTCAACATCAAACCAATTGATCTTTACCCCGTCCTTCTCCATCTTTCTAAAAAAGGTCATTTGTCTTTTAGCAAACTGGCAAATTGCTACAGCAAGTCGTTCGTTGAGGTCATTATAACTGAGCTCACCAAGAATATATGCAGTGACAAATTTATATTCCAATCCATAAAAAGAAAGCATTTCACCCGGCACACCAGCATCAAGCAGTCCCCTCACCTCATCGATCAGGCCCTCCTTCAGCCGGTCGTTCAATCTTTTGATCACCCTGCTCCTTCTGTATTCCACATCAGCGGTGAGCCCTGCTACAAATGGCTCGATAACCGGCCTGTGCACGACCTCCAGCTTGTGCTGACCCAGATATTCTGCAATCTCAATTGCCCTGATCAGCCGCTTATGAGAAGAAAGATCCGCATGAGCAGTAAATTCATCAGGATACGTTCCAAGTTTATGCTTTAAGGATCCGATGTCCCACGTCAATAAAGAATTTCTTAATGCATCATCCACCGGAATGGTGGTATACTCATGGTTCTGCAAAATGCTGTGTACATACATACCCGTCCCTCCGCAAAGTACCGGCAGGGCGCCTTTATTGCTGATCAGCTCAAAAGCCCTGTAAAAATCTTCTTTAAATGCATTGACATTATACCGCTCTCCGGCCTCCTTAATGTCAATCAAATGATGGGGAATATGCCTCCCATTAAAATTATACTCGCCCAGGTCCTTTCCCGTACCAATATCCATCCCCCTGAATACCTGCCTGCTGTCTGCGCTGATGATCTCGCCATTCAAAGCGTGGGCAAGCCTCACCGCAAGCCTTGTTTTGCCGGACGCAGTGGCACCCAACAGGACCAGTAATGGATTTTGAATCATGATTAAACGTTAGCAGGCTGCAAGTACAGCATATATTTTAAATTACCGGTATTGAAAATCTTTACATACCTGGCCGCAACACCCTCATCGAAAACAGCCACCGGCAGGCGGTGCGTAAAATACCTCCTCAGCGTAACCAGATCGAGCCAGATTTCCGCCGGCGGCGTCACCTCAGACCATACAAAACCTGCCTTTTCATAAGCCCTGCCAAGCGACCAGTCGCGGTCAGCATAGCTCATTACATCATGCGGCCGGTACAGTTCCGTAAAATGCTTCAGTAATTTTGTAAAACCACCGGTTACCGTATATCCGCTGCGTGTAGCAAAACGGATCAGTTCTGCTGACCGGTATTCCGGCCCACCTTTTTTCATATACCTGAGGTTACTGAAACCCGCAACAGCCACCAGATCCTTACCGTCATGCAATCCAAACCTGTATTTCGCTTTTGCCGTTCCCTGCAAATGATGCGCTTCCAAAAACCCATCCGCTTCCTCCTGACCAATCTTAATGACATTCGTTTTTCGTCCGTGAATGCGCTTATTGAGCCCCAGAATAGACCCAACCCTGCCCACAACCTGATCTCTTCTGCTCTGCCAGATGTCTTCCCACAGGTGAACCCGGTAAAGCCCCTTAGACTTGTATTCCTCCTGCAGCAAAACAAGGCCGGCCGCATCAGGTACGCGATCAGGAGAAAGCAGGCTCATCACCAAATTCCGCTGTCCAAACGAAAGACATACAACGGCACCAGCTTCAATAAATTCAACCTGCAAATTAAAAGCCGAAAAGCTTTCCAGCACATCCCGGTGCCACAATGGTACTATACCCAACCTTTTTCTTTATATATCTTAAACCCTTCAGCCAGCGCATCCTCTATGTGAGAAAGCAGCAATTCATCCAGCGCTTTGATGTGGAAGCACGATTTGCCCTTCAGCAGTTTCAGTAAATCCTCATCAAAAACCGTTTTCAGATCAGGCTCAGCATACACCGGCATAAAGTAAAAGCCTACGTGTCCTTTTTGAATGACCACACTGGCAAAAAAAACCTCATCCCTCTTTTTTCCCTCGATCACCACGTTTTTATTGCTCCAGAGGTCATAAGTCGTCTCACTGTTTACCCGGTTGTCAAATCCCATTACCGCATAAGGCTGCAACGAAGCCCTGATGGTTTGAAAAATCTCAACAAAGTCTGTTTTTGTCTCGTTCATGTGAATAAGGATTTAAATTACAACACGTTCTTCCCGGATATTGTTTGCGCTTCGTCCAGATCCAGCCACCATTCCTTAGCCGGATAATACTCCCCTAAAATAACAGATTCCCCCATCAAAGGAGTAGTGATCTTTAAATTTTCTTCAGCAGCCTTCTTTACTACGCGTTTTATGGGATCATTCCAGTCGTGCATGGCCAGTGTAAACTTTCCCCAATGGACCGGCAAAAGCACTTTAGCCTTCAGGTCGAGCGCTGCCTGCACGGTTTGTTCAGGAAACATATGGATGTAAGGCCAATAGGTATTGTACTGTCCGCATTCCAGAATGGCCAGATCAAAGGGTCCGTAAGCATCTCCGGCAGCCTTAAAATGACGATCATATCCTGAATCACCGCCCAGGTACAACCTTGCAGCAGCAGTCTGCAGCACAAAAGCCGACCATGCACTTTGATTTCTTTTAAATTTTCTTCCCGTAAAATGACGGGCAGGAAGCGCGGTAAAAGTCAAACCGCTTGCAGGGATCTCCTCTCCCCAGATTAGTTCAGTGATCCTGTCTGCAGGAACACCCCATCGTTCCAGGTGGGCACCAGCCCCCAGGGAAGTAATGAATCGCCTGGTCTTTCCCTTCAGCTTTAAGATACTCTGATAATCCAGGTGATCATAATGGTCATGTGTGATCAGCACAATATCCAGTTCAGGAAAATCTTCCGGCTTTACGAAATCTGTTCCCGCATACCGTTTGGTTCCAATAAAAGAAAAAGGCGAAGTCCGCTCACTAAACACAGGATCGACCAGAATATTTAAGCCGTCAGCCTGCAAAAAATAAGAAGAATGCCCAAACCAGATCACCTTCAGACCAGATGCCGGAGAGAAATCAGGAGCAACAACAGGAAGCGTTTTTTTTGGCCGCCCGTTCTTATTGCCTTTCAGCATCCCCTTTATCATGTCCCCGTAAGTGACCCCATCAGGCTTCATTGGTGTAAAAGACAGGTTTTGCAAAGCATCATCTTTATAGTTTGGCAGTGCTTTGATCCTTGCCAGGCGCGGGCCTTTTGGCAAACTGCCAAACGCAGGCAGATTGAGCACACAAACGACCAGTAAAATCAAAGCGGCAATAAATATCAGTGTATACATAGCTGCAAATCTAAGTTAATTTTTCGGCCAGTCCAGCACCAGCCATCAGCAATTCATTGGTGATCAGCCGCGTATAGTCTGTGATCTCCGCTTTAAAATCAGAAACTGAAGCCCCCGACCGAATCTCCTCCAGCCGCTTCTCCCATTGCCCGGTCAGTTCGGCCTGCGCGATCTTCTGGTCCTTTACCACATCATATACCGCCAGTCCCTTGGGCGTAGGCACCAGGTTCCGCTTTTCCCTGATGATGTACTCCCGGTTCAGCAAAGTCTCAATGATTGCCGCCCTGGTAGCCGGAGTACCCAGACCACTGTCTTTCATGGCATACCGCAGTTCCTCATCCTCTATGTCTTTGCCCGATGTTTCCAGCGCCTTCAGCAAAGAAGCCTCATTGTACATCGCTTTGGGCTTGGTCTGTTTTTCCAGCAGGGCCTTATTGACCACCGGCAAAGCCTCATCCTTCTTTACCTTAGGCAAAGAAGGGTTCTCCTCATCCTTTTTCTCCTCATCGGCCTCATTAAAAACCGAGCGCCATCCCGCAGAGCGGATCACCGTACCATTGGCCACAAAAACAGAACCCGATTCCGCAGTGATCCTGGTCACTTCCTTCACACATTCCTGGTGAAATGCCTCGA
>NZ_DATHGC010000324.1:0-15073 GCF_035317785.1 Pedobacter sp.
CTATCCTAAGAGCTACGCAAGTGTGTATATACCGGTCGAGCTGGACGGCACACGTGGAAAAGTGGTTTTTAATGCCACACACCGCCGTGGTAATGCCAGTATTTACTGGCACATCGATAATGAGTATGTGGCTGCGACCAAAAACTATCACCAACTGGCCCTAAGCCCACCTGCCGGTAAACATACCCTGACCCTTGTTGATGAAGACGGTGAACGCCTGATACAGGTCTTTACTGTTCTGGATAAAGATTAATTAGTTTGCGATCTACCGCCCCCATTGTGATCAGGTACTGTGCAACCATATAGGTAGCCATGATGAAGACACCTGCGTAATCAAACTGGATCACAAACTTATGGAGTGCAAGCAGAGAATCTGAGGCCAGGAAAGCGATGGCACCAAAGAGGATCAACAGGAAACTGGATCTGTTTACCCTCAGATTCCGGAAGGCTGCCATCATCATCATCAGGCTGATCACAAAGGTATAAGCCAGAACAGGCAGCCTCATAGTGCCTAAATGTGGCCTGATGTAGAAGTAAAAACCAATGCCAAAGAATGCGCAGAGCAAGATGGCTATTCGCGCACCCTTCTTGTCCAGTTCGGGCGCCGATCTGAAATCGAGGTAAAATGCACTGATATAGCAAATATGACAAATGAGAAATGCACCCAGTCCATACATAAAATAAGCTGGATTATCGCCCAGCATGAGGAAAATATCACCAGCGAGGGCAAACAACAAGCCTGTGAAGATCCGTTTGTGGAAACGGCCCTTTAATCTTGTGCCAACACTTAACATCAGCAGAAGAGACAGCACAATAAGTGGTTTGGTGGTCTGCTTTAACCTGATCAGTTCATGATTGTACTCAGCCAGCAGCTGAAGTACAAATATAATGGCAAATAAGGTGTTAAACTTCAGGTGTTTCTTCAGCATCTGTATCTGTGTTTAATTTTTGAAGGTTGTAGAACCACACCAGTGAAATGACATGCAGGGTCGCAACAATAACCTGATAGCCTACCGGGAGCTCAAGCAGCAAAACTATTAAAATCCCAATGGGAAGACGGCAATATTCAAAAATAATCAGCCATTTTTTTCCTTCGAGCAAAGCCCCGCAAGTGATGAGGGTGAGCACCAAAAACACAGAACCGATGATCATGGGAATGAGCGGCAGCGATGCATTTAAAAACAGGATGACTGTGCCTGCTGTCAGACCCATAATAAACTGCATAATGACATAGCCCGCCAGCTTGATGTGGTATTCCGGATTATACTTGGAATAATTTTCCGCATTGATCTCCGGCGCGGGTTTAAACCCGCCCATATGTTCCGGATACCAACCCGGAGGTTTAGTGAACACCCTGATCTTGTCAGCTAGACGGGGGCTTCTTCTCGCGGTGCCCAGCAGTTCGTGCCAGTAATGCAGATTGGCCCAAACCGGGTTCCAGCTGGCTAGTGGCGTAGTAATGCCATAATACACTTCCTCCTCTTCCTTTTGAAAAGTACCAAATAGCATGTCCCAGATGATGAGTGTGCCTGCGTGGTTCTTGTCTATGTATTTTGGATTGGAACCGTGATGAACCCTGTGGTGCGAAGGGGTGTTTATGATGTATTCCAAAAAACCCATACTTTTGATGGTACGGGTATGGATCCAGAACTGGTATAAGGTATTGAAAGCGCTTAAAGTAAGGAACATGACCGGATCAAAACCCAAAAAAGCAAGCGGAAGATAAAACACCCATGAAAACCAGCTTTGGAACCAGGACTGCCGGAGTGCTACTGTGAGGTTATATTCTTCAGACTGGTGGTGTACAATATGAGCCGCCCAAAGTGCGTTGACTTCGTGGCTCATGCGGTGAAACCAGTAGTAAAAAAAATCAACACCTACAAAGAGAATGATCCAGGTCCAGATCGTATTGGGGATATCAAACAAACGCCAGTGGTCAAATATATACTTATAACCAAAAAACAAAGCGGTTTTCATAAATACGCCCACCACCTGCTGGCCGATACCCTGACTCAGATTAGATATGGAATCGTTTAACCTGTAATAATTGAGCTTCTTATAAAAAGTATAGGCCAGCTCGGCCCCTATCAGAATGAAGAATATGGGTACAGACAGCGCGATGTAGTCTACATTCATAAATGAGCAGGTTTACTGTATTTGGTCTTACAATTTAAATAAAAAAAGCAGCATTATTTGACATATGTCAACAATGCTGCTCTAAATATGTTTTAAAAATAGAATCAGTAAACTGAAATAGAAAAAAGCTAATTAATAGCTTTTCTCTGTACGGTTGTTGCGTCTGAAGCCACCACCTGCGTTTCCGCCGCCAGTGTTTGGTTTCTCCTGAGCTTCTGCAACTTTGATGCGGTTACCGTTGTAATCGCCACCGTTCATGCGTTTGATTGCTTCTCTTGCCTCTTCGTCTACCGGCATTTCCACAAATCCAAAACCACGGCTTTGCCCTGTCTCACGATCTTTGATGATTCTAAGTGATTTTACCTGACCGAAATCACCAAATACGGCCGTCAATTCATCTTCCCCTACTTCTAAAGGAAGGCCTGTAATAAATATCTTCATTAATTTCTTTAAAATTTGCACAAAGTTAAGCATTTTTAGCTTAATTTCCAATGCTAGTGTCAGTTAGTTGTATAATTATATGGTTATTTCAGCTTAGTTTTGAACAAATCGATGGTTCGTTGCCAGGCCAGTTTTGCAGCTGCTTCATTATATCTCGTCGGTGAGGTGTCATTATTGAAGGCATGGTTGACCCCTTCATAGATAAAGACCTTATAATCCACATGATTTTGCTTCAGCGCCTCTTCATAAGCAGGGATTCCGGCATTGATGCGTTCGTCCAGTCCGCCGTAATGCAGCATCACACTTGCTTTGATCTTTGGAACATCCTCTGCTTTGGCCTGCGCGCCATAGTAAGCAACCGCCGCCTGAAGCTTGGGGTCGTTTACAGCCAGCTTATTGGCCATCCCTCCACCCCAGCAAAAACCTATCACACCGGTTTTGCCATTTCCATCTTTTCTGTTCCTCAAGTATTCCAGTCCCTTCAGGTAATTTTGCAGGTTTTTATCGGGATCCAGCTTACCGATCAGCTCCCTGCCTTTATCCTCATCGGCTGGTGTACCGCCAAATGGGGACAGCGCGTCAATCCCAAGGGCTATAAACCCCTCAGCAGCAACTCTTTTGGTGACATCGATGATATGCGGATTCAATCCCCTGTTCTCATGGATTACTACCACACAGCCCAGGTTCTTTTTATCTTTAGGCCTGGCAAGCACTGCTTTCACCTCACCATCTGCCCCGGGATAGGTAATATTTTCTGAAATGACCGAATCGTCATGAAAGGAAGCAGCACTTGCGTAATTGTTTTCGAGCAAAGGCAATACGGTCATTGCCATCGCCGTACCGCCGGTAATGATGGCCAGCCTTTTCATGAAATCCTTCCTGTTCAGCTTGCTGTGGGTATATTCATCATAGAGGCTGATGATCTTCTGATCCATAGTATGATTGGTTTAAGGGTGAATTATATCCTAATATAACGGTTAAAGGCTGCGATTGTTTATTCTATCAAATAGATTACAAAACAGCAAGACTCAGTATTGAACCGCATATCTTTAAATTATTAGACATCGATTGTCATAGAAATGTTTTTATTATTTTACGATAAAACATTATCGCAATATGATTCGTTATAGGATCAGTTTGTTTGGTTTAGGTTGGTCTGTGGTGGACCAACCATCTATATAAGCAGGGATTCATCGCCAGATTTATCCCTGTTTTATTTTATACCATTCAGAATCCCTGGATAACGAATATTTTTAAATTCTCAGCAAGATTCACCTCATTTTAGTGCGAAAATTATAAGAAGATTGTAATTTTTGTTTTAAAAATTAATATATTCAAACTTGGTTGCCTCCAAGTTTTGTTTTCTCTATTTATGATACTAGATTTGGAAAGTTTTATTTATTGGCATAAATGTTGATTTTTAAACTCATCTAAATATTTAAGGTACTAGCATGCGCAAAAAATTACAAGATAGAATAGCAGCTTTCAAAGACGCTACAGCAATCAAGGAAAAGGGACTCTATCCTTATTTCCGTGCAATAGAATCGGGGCAGGATACAGAGGTTATGATTAACGGGAAAAAGGTGCTCATGTTTGGTTCTAACTCCTATCTTGGCCTTACTAACCACCCGAAAATTAAGGAAGCATCAAAAGCAGCCATCGACAAGTATGGCACAGGATGTGCCGGGTCCAGGTTTTTAAACGGCACGCTGGACATACATATCGAACTGGAGCGCAGACTTGCTGCTTACGTGGGAAAGGAAGCGGCCGTACTTTTTAGTACAGGTTTTCAGGTGAACCTTGGTGTAATTTCGTGTTTACTGGACAGAAATGATTACCTGATCCTTGATGAATATGACCATGCTTCAATTATTGATGGCAGCAGACTGTCTTTTTCCCGCTCTATAAAATACGCACACAATGACATGGATGATCTGCGCAAGAAACTGAGCAGATTGCCTGAGGATGCTGCAAAGCTAATTGTGGCTGATGGTATTTTCAGTATGGAAGGTGACTTGGTAAACCTCCCTGAGATCGTCAGGATCGCAGATGAATTTGGGGCCAATATCATGATGGATGACGCACATAGTCTTGGTGTGATCGGACTGAATGGCTCTGGAACAGCTTCACATTTTGGGCTCACAGACAAAGTTGACCTGATCATGGGTACTTTCAGTAAGTCACTGGCCTCGCTGGGTGGTTTCATTGCCGGCACTGAAGAAACTATAGAGTTTGTAAAACACAGGGCAAGATCACTGATGTTTAGTGCCAGTATGCCACCGGCTGCTGTTGCAAGTGTCATTGCTGCACTTGATATTATTGAATCTGAACCGGAACGTATAGACCGGTTGTGGGCAAATACAAACTATGCCAAAAAATTATTGCTGGAAGCAGGATTTGACATTGGTCATACCGACAGCCCGATCATCCCGGTGTATATCCGTGATAATGAAAAAACTTTTTTAATCACCAATATATTGAGCAACAACGGGATTTTTGTAAATCCTGTAGTGTCACCCGCTGTACCTTCTGATTCGTCACTGCTCCGATTTTCGTTAATGGCAACACATACCTTCGCACAAATAGAAGAAGCTATTGAAAAGATTGCTTCTGCAGCCAAGCAGGTGCAGGTGCATAAATCACAGCCAGTATTATAATTTCCAGCGCCCAACCAAACCAATAAACCAACGTAGCATACATGAAAAACATAGTTGCAGTTAGCAATAAGAAACAATTAGCCACATTTATTGATTTCCCTCACGACCTGTATAAAGCAGATTCCAACTATGTACCAGAGCTCTTTATCGCTCAAAGAGACTTGTTAACCACTCATCCTTTTCATAAACATTCTTCTTTACAATGCTTTTTATTGTACGATGGGGATCAGGTCATTGGTCGTATTGCTGCCATACTGAACAACAACTACAATGTCTTTAACAATGCCAATGATGGCTTTTTTGGTTTTTTTGACTGTATCAACAATCAGGAGGCTGCCAGTTTGCTATTCGATACAGCAGCTGAATGGCTGAGAAATAAAGACGTAAAAGGTGCCATAATAGGCCCGGTAAACTTTTCTACCAATGAATCCTGTGGTTTGCTGATCGAGGGCTTCGATTCACCTCCGGTAGTGATGATGCCGTATAATGCGGCCTACTACCCTGCTTTATTGGAGGGCTGGAATTTGCAGAAGAAAGTTGACCTGATTGCCTGGAAATTTACAGGCGACAATTACGATGACCGCTCAGTGAAATTGATGAACAGACTGGAAGACCGCTTAAAGCGTAACAACATTACCATCCGTAAGATCAACCTGAAAAATTTTAAACAGGAAGCGGCCAATCTTCGTGAGGTTTACAATAAAGCATGGGATAAGAACGCAGGTTTTGTGCCATTGAATGACGAGGAGTTTGATTACCAGGCTAAAGATCTTAAACTGGTACTGGATGCCGATTTTTGTTTCGTTGCAGAACAGGACGGCAAACTGGTAGGTTTCGGCGCAGCCATTCCGGACATGAACCAAATCCAGATCAAGATCAAAAAAGGCAGATTATTGCCAACCGGGATATTCAAACTGTTATTTGGCAAGAAGAGCATCAAAGGCATCAGGATCCTGCTGCTCGGTGTGATCGATGGCTATCGTAAAATGGGCATTGAGGCCTGTATTTATGGAAACATCATCAAATCTTACCGTGCCAAAGGTTTTCAGTATGCGGAAGCCGGATGGACACTTGAGCATAATGATCTGGTAAACAATGCTATCGCTGCCATTAAAGGAGATCCGTATAAGAAATACAGGATCTACGAGAAACCCTTGTAAATGAACAAAAAGGTATTGATCACCGGTGCCACTGGCTTTGTCGGCTATCATTTGATAGAGAAAGCAATCGGGGCCGGACTGGATGTATACGCTGCCGTTCGGCCGAACAGCGACCGCTCGCATTTATCAGAGTTTGACATCAGGTATATTGACCTGAATTATACAGCTATCAATGATTTGGTTAAAACACTTGAGGAACATCAGTTTAATTACATCATTCACGCAGCAGGGACCACAAAAGCAAAAACCAGTGCAGATTACAATAAGGTCAATGCCGAATATACCAAAAACCTGGCCCTTGCCGCAGTTACCGTTAAGATCAGCCTCGAAAAATTCGTTTTTGTGAGCAGTCTTGCAGCGCTTGGGCCCCTGACCGACCTTTCGGCCAGGATACAAGACGATACACCAGCTCACCCGGTAACCAATTACGGCGCCAGTAAACTGCTGGCAGAGCAATACCTCTTTGAAATTACAGCTTTACCCTTGATTGTCATCCGGCCAACGGCAGTTTATGGTCCACGGGAGAAAGATATATTCATTTTATTTAAAACCATTTCAAGGGGATTGGAGCCGCACATCGGAAGTTTTAAACAACATCTGAGCTTTGTCTACGTAAAAGACCTGGCAGATGTTATTGTGAATGCATTGTTTAGTGAGGTAAGCGGAAAACGATATAACGTTTCAGATGGCTATGTTTATGACCGTTACGTACTTGCTAGCACAGTAAAGAAAGCAATAGGTAAAAGAACGTTTAAATTTCATATCCCTGTGGGTGTTGTCGGCTTAATGGCTTCTTTTATGGACCTGTTGTATATAAACAGCAAAAATACTCCGACTTTAAATAAGGAAAAAATGGCTGAGCTGACCGCTGTGAACTGGGCCTGTAACATTGACAGCGCCAAAGAAGACCTGGGTTATGCCCCTCAATTTAACCTCGGACGCGGCATCTTAGCTACAATAAAATGGTATAGAGAAAACGGTTGGCTATAAATCTTTCATTAACATCACATTACAGATGTTAGTGAACTTCCGCTTTCGTCTACATTTAGCAGGTATTTTGTGCCGCATTTTAGCGCATAGTTATTGACCTGGTGCCCTACCGGAAAATCAAAGCAAACCGGATAATCATATTCCTTTACCTTTTCCGAGACAATATCATAGACTGTTTTACCAAATTCGTCACCAGGCGTTTCCTCATTTAGTTTGAAACCGCCTACGATGAGGCCCTTCAGTTTATCCAATTTACCGCTGCGTTTCAAATTCCAGAACATCCTGTCGATACTGTAAAGCTCTTCATGAGTATCTTCGACAAAAAGTATCCTGCCATCAGTTTCCAGATCTGACCTGCTCCCGGCAAGGGTTTCGATCAAACTTAGATTTCCACCTACGAGTATCCCTTCTGCCCTTCCCATCCGGTTATTTGCAGCAACGGGAGCAGTATATTTTGTATCCTGTCCGCTCAATACCTGCCTGATGGACAATATGGTTTCAATCTGCATGGGGCTGGCTTCGGTCCAGTCTGAAGGAAAACTGTTACACATTTTGGAATGAATGGTAGCAATCCCAAAATTGCTGTTGATGTGGGTGTGAAATGCAGTGATGTCGCTAAACCCCATGATCCATTTGGGGTGTTTCCTGAATTTGGTAAAATCGAGCCGGTCAATGATCCTGACCACTCCATATCCGCCCCGGGCACACATGATCGCCTGAATGTTCGGATCATCCAGCATATTCTGAAAATCCGCTGCCCTGGCATCGTCCGTGCCGCCCATAGTGAAATCCCTGGTACCTACGGTCTGGCCTGTCCTGATCTTAAAACCCCAGCTTTCCATCAATTGAACAGAAGGTTGAATGTCTTCCGTAGAAATATAGCTGGCGGGACTGGTAATGCCTATGGTATCACCAGGATTAAGATAAGGGGGGGTCTTTATAGCTTTATAGGCTGCTTTATCAGCAGTACTTGCCAGTCCTCTAAGGGGGAGTATCATTCCTGTTGCGGCAATAAAAGACAGAAACTGCTTGCGGTCCATTTGCATTGTGGTTTACACTGCAATAATAGGCGTTATTCCTCAAATTTATAAGTTTTTACCGCAATCGTTTTCGTAATTTTTCAGTATCAAATGAGCTGTGCAGCGCAGATTATATATAAAGAAAAGTATATTTAGCTATTAGTTCGATCTGTTCAAGACGATTCATTTTAACCAAATATGATGAACAAGTGTTTAATTCTTGCCTGTTGCTGTGTCGGTTTATCCGTTCAGGCACAAACCAAAAAAGTAGACTTCATTCAAAGTAAAAGAGAAAACAAGGTTGAAGTGATGGTAGGCGGTAAACTTTTTACCAGTTTCATCTTTCCCGACAATCTGGAAAAACCTGTGTTATACCCTATCAATGCTGCCAACGGTGCTACGGTAACCCGTGGCTTTCCCCTCGCTCCGCGTGATGGCGAGCGCAATGACCATCCGCATCATATCGGTCTCTGGTTAAATTATGAAAGCGTGAATGGCCTTGATTTTTGGAACAATTCCTATAATATTCCTGCAGCCAACAAAGTAAAGTATGGCTGGATCAGGGATACTAAAGTTGAATCCACCGAAAACGGAAAAACAAGCGGCAAGCTGAGTTACAGCTCGAACTGGGAAAACCAGGCAAAGCAGGTCCTGTTAAAAGAAAAGACCACTTTTATATTTAGTGGTGCAGACAACAGCAGGACCATCGACCGGACTACCACCTTAACCGCACAGAAAGACAGTGTATTTTTTAAAGACATCAAAGATGGCATGCTGGGCATTCGGGTAACCAAGGAGCTTGAAATGCCATCAGATAAGGTAGAAGAGTTTACTGACAGCCAGGGTAACATCACCAAGGTCTCTGCATCTGGAAATGGTGCCAACGGCAGTTACCTGACCAGTGCCGGCAAAACCGGCAATGATGCCTGGGGCACCAGGGGCAACTGGTGTGTGCTTGCTGGAGTAAAAGATGGTCAGCCGATTTCCATTGCTATAGTAGACCACCCCGAAAATCCCGGCTACCCTACTTACTGGCATGCACGCGACTATGGTTTGTTCGCGGCAAACCCGCTCGGACAAAAGATATTCAGCAATGGTAAAGAAACACTGGACTTCAAACTGGCACCGGGACAGTCAGTTACTTTCCGTTACCGCATCATCATTACCTCCGGAGAAAAGGTAACACCTGAGGTTCTGAACCAGCAAGCTTTAACTTTTAGCAAATAGCAACTCAAATTAAATTACAATTATACCAAATCAATAAGCATAGATACACAAATGAAAACAAAACAATTATTAGTTCTGGCTGCGTTAATGTTGGGAAGCACACCCGTTACAGTATATGCGCAAAGCGGAAAATGGCAGAATCTTTTTAACGGAAAGGATCTGCAGGGATGGAAGCAGCTGAACGGCCAGGCAAAATATGAAGTCGTAAATGGGGAGATCGTGGGAACAACGGTTTCCAATACACCCAACTCCTTCTTAGCTACAGAAAAACATTACGGAGATTTTATTCTTGAAGTGGAGCTGCTGGTGGACAATTCCATGAATTCCGGAATCCAGATCAGAAGCGAAAGCACTCCTGATTTTCAAAACGGACGCGTCCATGGTTACCAGGTAGAAGTTGATCCTTCCGACAGAAAATGGAGCGGCGGATTATATGACGAAGCACGCAGAGGTTGGTTATATCCATTAGACATCAATCCAAAAGGCCAGGCTGCCTTTAAAAAAGAGCAGTGGAATAAGTACCACATAGAGTGCATCGGTAACTCCATCAGGACCTGGGTAAACGGCATACCAGCAGCAAACGTGGTGGACGCAATGACGCCTTCTGGCTTTATAGCTCTTCAGGTACATGCGATCGGCAAAAACGACCAGGCAGGTAAACAGATTCGCTGGCGTAATGTCCGTATCCAGACAGAAAACCTGAAGCCTTCAAAAATTGACGATATCTATGTGGTAAACATGGTGCCGAATGACCTTTCAAAACAGGAAAAAACTGAGGGATATTCCCTGCTTTGGGATGGAAAGACCACCAATGGCTGGATCGGTGCATACAAGACCAAATTTCCTGAAAAAGGCTGGTCCATTAAAAATGGTGAATTGAGTGTCGAAAAGTCCGGCGGTGCAGAATCCACCAATGGCGGTGATATCGTAACCGTAAAAGAATACGGCGCATTTGAAATGAAGTTCGATTTTAAACTTACCGAAGGCGCCAATAGCGGCGTGAAATATTTTGTGACCCTGACAGAAGGCAACAAAGGTTCGGCAATCGGTCCGGAATACCAGATCCTGGACGATGTAAGGCATCCTGATGCGAAATTGGGCAAGAACGGCAATCGCACTTTGGGCTCATTGTATGATCTGATCACCAGTAAAAAGATCGCCAACTCACAAAGAAAGATCGGTGAGTGGAACAAAGGTCTGATCAGGGTATTCCCTGACAATAAGATAGAATACTGGCTGAACGGCTTTAAAGTCGTGGAGTACACCAGGGGATCTAAAGAGTTTTTGGATCTGGTTGCAGGAAGTAAATACAAAGACTGGAAAGGCTTCGGTATGGCACCAAAAGGTCATATCCTGTTGCAGGACCATGGTGACAATGTTTCATTCAGAAGCCTTAAAATAAAAGAACTTAAAAAATCTTAAACCTTATATAGACCATGTTGGATTCAAGAAGAAAATTTATTAAACAAGCCGCTATCGCTGCTGCCGGTACCTATGCCGGTACCATGGGCCTTAGTGCAAAGAGTTATGGCAATATTATTGGTGCCAACGACCGGGTAAGAGTTGGTGTGGTGGGTTTTTCAGATCGTTTTAGAAGCACACTTCTGCCGTGTTTTTTAAATCATCAGAAAGAGCTCAATTTTGACATGGTAGCTGTGTCAGACCTCTGGAATTACCGCCGGGGACTGGCTGTAGACCATTTGAAAAGTAAGCTGGGTCATGACATTACTGGCTGCCGCAACAATGACGAACTGTATGCCCTCAAAGATCTTGATGCGGTAATCATCAGTACGCCAGATTTTGCGCATGCTACGCATGCTGCTGAGGCCGTAGGTCATAAATGTGATGTGTATTGTGAGAAACCCTTCGCAGAAACTATGGCTGATGCACGTATGGCGTTGAAAGCTGTTAAATCATCAAAGCAAATTCTGCAGATCGGATCCCAGCGCCGGAGCGGCGGGAATTATAAGGCCGCAGATCAATTCATCAAAGACGGTAAGTTTGGTGACATCACCATGGTGGAACTCAGCTGGAACGTAAACCAGCCCGGCAGATGGCGCAGGCCTGACCTGGTACCAAAGCTAAAACAGGAGGATACTGACTGGAAGCGCTTTTTATTGAACCGTCCTGCAGAAGAATGGGATCCTAGAAAATACCTGGAATTCAGACTGTTCTGGCCTTTCTCATCAGGTTTGCCGGGGCAATGGATGTCGCACCAGATTGATACTGTACATTGGTTCAGCGGCCTGAAACATCCAAGAAGCGTAGTCGCCAATGGCGGAATCTACCAATGGAAAGACGGCAGAAGAAATTGGGATACGTTGACTGCTGCATTTGATTATGGTAAAGAAAATGACCCTACCAATGGCTTTCAGGTAATCTTCACTTCAAGAATGCACAATGGCGATGAAAATCCAACCGAGATCTATTACTCAAATGGCGGTGAAATGAACCTCAATACCAATAAGGTTTCACCAAAAGGCGGATTGACTGCAGGTGCTGCGAAAGCAATGAACATGCAGCCTAATTTACTGCCTGAACTGAAACTGACTGATAACATGGAGAAGGTTACGGCATCGGCAAATACCGGCGCTGATAATCTCACCTCTGCACACATGCGCAACTGGATGGAATGTATCCGCAGCAGAAAGGAAACCAATGCACCCGTTGAAGTGGGCTATTACCATTCCATCGCAAACATCATGACCACAGCAGCAGCAAGAACCGGTATGAAAGCCACGTTTGATGAAGCTACTCAGGAAGTAATGGTTGGCGGTAAAGCATTTAAATACTAAGAATTTTTGATTTCAATAAAAGGCTGTGCCATTTGGCATGGCCTTTTATCTGACCAGTGTTAGCGCCCCTGAAGTAACTCTTCTGCCATTCCGCGGATCTATTAAATAATAATAAGTCCCTGCAGGTACATCTGTTCCGCTATACCTCCCATCCCATCCTTTGGTCTGCGATCCGCCTGCATACACTTTTTCTCCGTACCTGTTTAGAATAATGACAGTGGCATTCGGATAAGTATTCAGATATTTGATGCTCCATTCATCATTGATTCCATCTCCGTTAGGGCTAAATGCATTTGGAACACTCAGTTTTTTAAGCACCTTAACGAAGACTTGCATTGTGACAACACATCCCTCACCTGATTTAACCGTCAGGCTGTACCTCGTATCATCGGCCGGCGACGCTACCGGATTTAATATATCGTCCCGGTTTAGTCCCGCTGCCGGCGTCCATTTATAAGACAAACCTTTTCCGGTAGCTGTTGCACTTAATGTAGCTTCACCTCCTTCCAAAATGACCAGATCAGCTCCCGCATTTACATCCGGTGTCGCAAACACTGTAACCTTCACTGTTTTGCTGTCAGAGCAACCGTTGTCTGCGAGAAAAGTATAGGTGATCTCGTGTTGACCAGGACCAGCGAGAGAGGGACTGAACACATCGTTCATACTTACACCCGGACCGGAATAACTGCCATCCCCGGTTTCAACACCCCATTTCTCCCTTCCCTGTGTTAACCGAAAGGGTAGTTTCTCTTCGCAAACATTTGGTATTGCATCAAAAATAACCTGTACATAAACACTCAGCTTTACCCTATTACTAATGGAATTCAGTGGGCAGCCCAGATGAAAGATTTTTCGACGGTAGTATACTGTGGTCGTAATCGTCACAGGGTCGAAATCAGCACCGGTTGCCTCGGCAACATCCAGGAAATCTGTGCCATTTTCAGAAATCTGCCACTGGTAAGAAAAACTTTCCGGCGTGTCTTCTTCAGGTACCGAGCCGTTTAGTTTCCCGGGATCACCATTGACGCAGTAAACGTCATTTGCCGGAATCTGTATTACATTCCCCGAAAGGATAAAAGCGGTGATGCTCACGTTCTCTGCGTCGGAAAGTGACCCGTCATAATTTGAACCCAATACCGTTCCTCCCGAACCTGTTTCATAATTTGTTTTGGCATCTGCTGAGGCGTTGACTTTTGACGTAATCCTGCGATTAATCCCGTTTAAAGTTCTGGACGGGTCAAGGTACAGCGCCTGTGCACTGCTGTTATAATTCCCTGCGGATATGCCGCAGTCGGTTCTGGCAATCAGCGTAATGGTTACCGCATCTTCCGGAGAAATGTTAAAGTCACCCAATAAAGGACGATTTGGCGTACCGGTGTCGCCTGCATTATTGATAAGGTTAGTGGGTACCGCAGGGCCTCCGGAATCACCTCCGAGACTTGCCGTAGCTGAATCAAACACAAAGCCTGAAGGTAATTGTACCTGTACCTCGACACCCCCTGCATTTCCGCCCCCGGCTGCATTCCTGACCACGATTCTATATTTTACCAGGCTCCCGGGATACAAAACAGTATTGCCATTGAGCTGTGACATCGTTGTACTGAGCTCGGGATAACAACCAGAACCGCTGCCCTGCAGATAGACCGGCAGATCGGCGATGGCAAAGAATTTTTGATAACCATCGGTACCGGATACTGCTCCATGATTTGACCCACCGGCAGTAAGACCGGACGCACCTGGACTGATATCTGTGGTCACGGTGGAAACAGGCATCATGTAAAAAATCTGTCCGCCGCCACCGCCCCCACCGGGACCATGATACTGGTTCTGATCCCTTGCTGTATTTCCTCCATTACCGCCTCTGGCCTCCAGCGTCAAATTTGCGGTAAGGTCCGGAGTGTTAACTTTGATGTAAATTGTTCCGCCGGCCCCACCGCCGCCAGCACCATCAGGATTGACACCCGATATGCCGATGGCCCCGTTGCTGCCATTCGATTTGATCACACCCCGACCCTTGATACTTCCCGCATTTACTAAGATGATCCCGCCGCCAACACCGCCTTTAACGCCATCAAGCGCATCATTGGCATCTCCACCACCACCTCCTCCACCCATGACCAGTCTGCTGATATCAGGTGCGGCCCCATTGTAACTGACCGAACCAGGACGTCCTCCGTTGGGAAAAGTATCATCTGCATTTCCAAAAACGACTCCATTACCACCCACACCGCCAGAACCTCCGTTTCCGCCACCACCGCCCCCGGAATTATGATCATTTCCTCCTCCACCTGCATTTCCGGGTGCACCTTTACCATATGAACCTCCTGGTAGGCCCTCTGCACCATTGTCTACCCGGTTGAATCCATCCCACATAAAGCGGGGTGTCCCGGCAATTCCTTCCCCCTTCCCAACAGAACGCGGATCTGAAGAGGGGATCACATATACACTATTGATATTACCCTCAGAACCCCCTACTGGCCCGTAACCGCCTCTAAATCCTCTCGCTGACGCATCTACAATAAATCCGTTGAAATCCATTGTACCAGACACATCAAACGCAATGATCCCACCAGCCTTTCCATTAAAAGGAGGAGTCTTGATGTCTTTTGAAAGTACCAGATTAGAATACTGCGGCACGCGGACTACCT